>DASRQG010000218.1:0-9709 GCA_035645995.1 Mariniphaga sp.
GCTACATTGCAGGAAGAGGTTCTGCATATTGGTAAAATGCATTGTGAGATGTGTGAAGCTTCAGTTGAAAAAGGACTAAAAAGTGTGGAAGGTGTGGAATTTGTGAATGTAAATCTTGAGGATTCTACGGCCATAATTCGTTACGATAGTACTCTCGCAAACAGAGGTAATTTTAAGGATGTTATTGAAAAGCGTGGTTACGTGCTGAAAGATAAGTAGATATGGTTGTTGGACTTTAATCTGCCGACCGTTTTACCAAACCCGGTGTCAATACATGGCACCGGGTTTGTTTTTTTAAAAGCAGAATTTAAAGAAAATAGCCATGAAAAATAATATAAACAAAAAGACGCAGGTTACTGCCCGGTATGGTGAGATATGGGATATAAGTATTGGTTTTTTTCGTCCGGTACTGCTTCTTAAATATGATATTCCTACTGAAATATTAAATGTCAAATTTAAAGTGATATTAAATTAAAAAAAGCTTCCAATAAGGAAGCTTTAGCGGTGAACAATTCTATTTGAATTTTTAATATGTATCCCAACTTTTTATGGGTAAATCCTTAAGGTCATATTTACAAATTGCGTAAATAAAAGCACTGGCTACACGTGCATTGGTGATTAAAGGAACATTATAATCAATGGAATGACGACGGATTTTATATCCATTTTTTAACTCCCTTTTAGTATAATTTTTAGGAATATTGATCACCAGATCAATTTTCTTTTCCCGGATATACTCAATAGTATTAGGATGCCGGTCTTCTTCATCAGGCCAATGAAGTAAGGTGTTTTTTACACCATTATCTTGTAAAAACCTGTGTGTACCCTCCGTAGCGAATAAATTATAACCTCTTTCCTGCATCATGTGGGCACTTTTTAGAAGCTCTACTTTTGAACGTGAAGGTCCTGAAGAAATCATTACATTTTTTACAGGTAAGCGATATCCTACTGAAAGCATTGCCTTAAGCATAGCTTCATAATAATTCTCACCAATACAACCCACTTCACCTGTTGATGCCATGTCGACACCTAAAACCGGATCGGCATTTAATAATCGGGCAAACGAAAATTGAGGAGCTTTTACACCAACGTAGTCTAATTCAAAAAGTGATTTGTCGGGCTTACTCACCGAGACTCCTAACATGACTTTTGTAGCAATTTCAATAAGATTGAGTTTCATAACTTTCGAAACGAATGGAAAGCTTCGGGAAGCTCTAAGGTTACATTCAATTACTTTAATGTCATTGTCTTTGGCAAGAAACTGCATGTTGAAAGGACCTGTTATCTCTAGTCCTTTTGCAATCTGTCGCGAAATCTTTTTAATTCTTCGGATGGTCTCTACATATAACTTTTGAGGTGGAAAAACAATAGTAGCATCACCTGAATGTACCCCTGCAAATTCGACATGCTCAGAAATGGCATAGGCAATGATTTCACCATCTCTTGCAACGGCATCTAATTCTATTTCCTTTGCTTCTTCAATGAATTCACTTACAACCACCGGATGTTCTTTTGAAACATTGGCTGCCATTTCAAGGAAAAATTCTAGCTGATCGGAATTTGAAACTACATTCATAGCGGCACCTGATAGGACATAAGAAGGCCTTATGAGAACAGGATAACCAACTTCTTCGATAAATTTATATATTTCTTCGAACGTTGAAAGTTTTGCCCACCGTGGCTGATCGATTTTTAAATCATCGAGAAGGGACGAAAACTTTTCTCTGTTTTCAGCATTGTCTATTTTAACGGGAGATGTTCCAAGGACTGGTACTTGCTGACTGTGCAATTTCATTGCCAGGTTATTCGGGATCTGTCCTCCCATTGAAATAATTACTCCGTGTGGATTTTCAAGTTCAATTATATCCATAACCCGCTCAAAAGTGAGCTCATCGAAATACAATCTGTCGCAGATGTCATAATCAGTACTTACTGTTTCCGGATTATAATTAATCATGACAGAACGGTAATTTTCTTTTTTAATGGTTTCAATAGAATTTACACTACACCAGTCAAATTCAACCGAACTTCCAATTCGGTAAGCACCTGATCCAAGTACAACAACAGAGCGTTTGTCGTTATAATACTCAATATCATTTTCCTGACCGTTGTAAGTCAGGTATAGATAATTAGTTACTGCCGGGTATTCTCCAGCCAAAGTATCAATTTGTTTGACAACCGGAACTATGCCATTTTTCTTTCTTAAAGCTCTTACTTTGAGCAGATCTTCCTGTATTCGATTATTTGGACTGTTTAGAACAATACGTGCAATTTGAAAATCAGAATATCCTGCTTGCTTGGCAAGTTTAAGCAACTGCAATGGAATTGCTTCTAAGCTTGATGATTTTTCAAGCTCAATTTTAATGTTATAGATATTTTTTAAACGGTAAAGGAACCATTTGTCGATTTTTGTTTTAGCATAGATGTCATCTATAGTATAATTTTTATTTAGAGCTTCAGCTATGGCAAATACACGTCGATCGGTTGGATTTTCAAGTTCTGATTCTATTTCTTTTATGTCGATTTCTTCCTTGTTGCCTACGAATCCATGCATACCAAGGCCGACCATTCTAATACCTTTCTGAATGGCTTCCTCGAAAGTTCGGCCAATGGCCATAATCTCGCCCACACTTTTCATTGAACTGCCTATGGTTTTAGAAACTCCTATGAACTTATTCAAATCCCAACGCGGAATTTTAACCACACAATAATCAAGAGCAGGTTCAAAAGCAGCAGTGGTCACTTTTGTTACCTGATTTTTTAATTCATGTAATCCATAACCTAATCCTAATTTTGCAGCAACAAATGCAAGGGGGTAGCCTGTTGCTTTTGATGCCAAAGCAGAGGAACGTGACAATCGGGCATTTACTTCAATTACTCTATAATCTTCAGAAAAAGGATCAAGAGCAAATTGAACATTACACTCTCCTATGATACCTACCCTTCTAATTATTTTAATTGATATTTCGCGTAGTTTATGGTATTCGGAATTGGTTAGTGTTTGTGATGGAGCAACCACTATACTTTCACCGGTATGTATGCCCAGAGGGTCAAAATTTTCCATATTACATACTGTGATACAGTTGTCGTATACGTCACGAACGACTTCATATTCCACTTCCTTCCAACCTTTAATTGACTCTTCGATTAAAATTTGGGGCGAGTATGAGAAAGCTTTGGATGCTAAGGCTTCCAATTCTTTTTCATTTCCACAAAATCCGCTACCCAAACCGCCTAATGTATAAGCAGCCCTGATAATTATAGGGAAACCAACTTTTCGGGCAGCAGCATAGGCTTCTTCCATATTAGCTGCAGCTATACTTTGTGGAGTCTTGACACCGATCTCCATGAGCATTTTTGCAAATATATCACGGTCTTCAGTGTCTATAATGGATTGTACCGGAGTCCCTACTACTTCAACATTATATTTTTCCAATACCCCCGATTCATATAAACTGACCCCACAATTTAAGGCAGTCTGGCCACCGAATGCCAGTAATATACCCTGTGGTTTCTCTTTTTTAATAACTTCCTCAACAAAGAAAGGTGTTACTGGAAGAAAATAAATTTTATCAGCTATTGATTCTGATGTTTGAATGGTAGCTATATTGGGATTAATCAATACAGTTTCTACACCTTCCTCTTTTAAAGCTTTTAGGGCTTGTGAGCCTGAATAATCAAATTCTCCTGCCTCTCCTATCTTTAAAGCTCCCGACCCAAGTATAATTGCTTTTTTTATTTTGTTCTCAATCATGATTAACTTCTTTATGCAATGGTTTTTGAACGATATTCTTTTACTTTGTTAATAAATTCATCAAAAAGAAACTCAGTGTCGGTAGGCCCACTTGTTGCTTCAGGATGAAACTGGGTAGAGAAAAATGGTTTTGTTTTATGCCTGATTCCTTCATTTGTACCATCATTGGCATTTACAAATAATGGTTCCCAGTCGTCAGGCAACGATTCAGTGGCAACTGCATAGCCATGGTTTTGCGAAGAGATAAAGCAACGGTTTGTATTGTACAGGAGAACTGGTTGATTATGGCTCCTGTGTCCGTACTTTAACTTATAGGTTTCAGCTCCTGCAGCTCGTGCAAGAAGTTGGTTACCTAAACAAATTCCCATTATCGGGCGATTATCCGAAAGCACCTTTTTTATATTTTCGATAGTTTCCGGACACATAGCCGGATCTCCTGGTCCATTTGAAATGAAAATGCCATCAAAATCATCTTTACTAAAATCATAATCCCAAGGGACTCTTTTGACTGATGCCCCGCGTTTTAACAGGCATCTTACAATATTATTCTTTACTCCACAATCAATTAGAATGATTTTCAGGTCTCCATCGCCATAAGTTTGCTGTTTGGTGCAACTAACTTTAGCTACCAGATTCTTATCATTTGGATTGTAAAAGTCAATGTCCATATCCTCGAATTCAATCTTCCCCAACATAGAACCTTTTTCGCGAAGAATTTTTGTTAATGCCCGGGTATCTATATCATAAATGCCGGGTATATTATATTCTTTAAGCCATTCTGACAGACTTTTACCTGCATTCCAATGGCTAAATTCGAAAGAATAATCGGATATAATTAATCCACTTATATGTAGCTTCTGCGATTCATAATATTTATGTATGCCTCCTTCTTTTTCATTGTTTGGAACCCCATAGTTCCCAACCATTGGGTAAGTTGAGACAAGTATCTGGCCTGTATAGGAAGGATCCGTGAGGCTTTCAGGGTATCCCGTCATGGCAGTATAAAATACAACTTCTCCTGCTGCAGATTTTTCGCTTCCGAATGATTTACCAATGAATACAGTTCCGTCTTCAAGGGTAATTTTTGCTTGTTTACTTTGTAACATTTTAAATTGTACTTATAAAAAAAATGCGTTTGCCCACGTATTGGTTCAAACGCATTTTCCTTTATTATTTACTGAAACTATTTTTTTTTATCATATTCTTCAAAAATGAAGGCTTCTTTAAATCGTCGCAAAAATAAGAATATTTTTTGTATGAATTTCAATAAGAATTAAATTATTGTATATTTTTGCATCATAAAAGAATAAATATACATGAAAGTTAATAAATGAAGAATCGTGTACAGAGGCATATGCAGATTAGAAAGGCGATTTCCGGGGGAAATATTCAAAGTCAGGATGAATTGTTGTCAGTGTTAAAGAAAAATGGATATAAATTAACACAAGCAACTCTATCTCGTGATTTAAAATTTCTTCAGGTCGCTAAGGTGCCTCATCCACTGCATGGATATATGTATACTATACCGGAAAATGGAAATGAAGAGCTGAAGGATCGCAAGATAAGAGAAACTTTTCTTGCTGATGGGTTTAAAGAATTAAATTATTCGGGAAATCTTGCTGTAATGAAAACGCTTCCGGGTTATGCCAGTTCGATTGCCGCAGTAATTGATGGAGCAGGACTATGGGAAATACTCGGTACAGTAGCAGGTGATGATACAATTTTAATAATCAGAAGGGAAGGAATCACTAACAATGATCTTCGTAATGCCATTGTTGCAGTTCTTCCGAATTTAAAAAGCAAGTTGTAAGATGAAGGAAGTAAAGAATATTAAGGTGATGGTTGCAGGAAAGCAACATGTGAAGTATGTGGAGGAGATTAATAATGCAATAGATACTGCTTCCAAACAACGTGGTACAGGTATTGCCAGAAGATCAGATGAATACCTTACAGCCAAGATCAGTGAGGGTAAAGCAATTATTGCATTGGAGGGGGATATTTTTGCAGGATTTTGTTACATTGAAACCTGGGGAAACAAAGGATTTGTTGCAAATTCAGGTCTGATTGTAGTTCCTGAATATCGGGGATATGGATTGGCTAAGGAGATTAAACAGCAGGCTTTTCAGCTTTCCAGAAAAAAATACCCGAATGCAAAGATCTTTGGTTTGACAACCGGTCTTGCAGTTATGAAAATTAACCATGAACTTGGTTATCGACCTGTTACTTTTTCGGAATTGACTACAGATGACCAGTTCTGGGACGGCTGTAAAGGGTGCGTCAATTATGACATACTGATGAGAATGGAGCGTACTAAGTGTTTATGTACCGGTATGCTTTATGATCCGGCTTGGGAAAATGTTCAGAAAAATGGTAATGGAATAAAGAAAAGAAGCCTTCTTGATGTAATTCAAAAATTAACATCAAAGCGCATGTTTTCTAAAAAACCAACAGAGAATAAAGAAAAATAATTTATTGAGAGGAATTACCTCTATAAATAAAAACTGGTAAAGGTGATTTCATTACCGCAGGGGAAATGGCATTTGCGGTAGTTAGAATTGCTTTTCTAATAAATCAAATTATGAATAAGAAATTGGTTTTAGCATTTAGTGGCGGTTTAGACACTTCATTTTGTGTGAAATATTTAAAGGAAGAAAAAGGATTTGATGTTTATACAGCTATTGCAAATACCGGAGGCTTCTCAAAAAATGAACTGGAAGCGATTGAAGAAAAAGCATACCAGCTGGGAGCGAAAGAACATGTGACCCTTGATGTTACTGAAGAGTATTATAAAAAATGTATACGTTACATGATATATGGTAATGTATTACGAAATAATACTTACCCCATTTCTGTAAGTTCTGAACGCGTATTTCAGGCTATTGCCACCATTAATTATGCAAAAGAAATTGGTGCCGGATATATTGCCCACGGAAGTACAGGTGCCGGTAATGATCAGGTGCGGTTTGATCTTACCTTTCAGGTATTAGCCCCGGAAATCGAAATTATTACTCCAATCAGAGATCTGATGTTGAGCAGGCAGGAGGAGATAGATTTTCTTAAAAAACACGGAGTGCAAGCTGATTTCCAAAAAATGCAATATTCAGTTAACCAGGGTATATGGGGAACAAGTGTCGGAGGTAAAGAAACACTCACTTCTGATAAGAATTTGCCTGATGATGCTTATCCGAGTCAAAAGGTAACAGATGAAGAAATAATTTTAGAATTGGGTTTCGAGAAAGGTGAGCTAAAGTCAATCGATGGAATTCAATATTCTTCAGGCCCGGAAATTATACAGGCATTGGAGACGATCGCTTCTAAATATGCAATTGGACGTGATACGCATGTTGGTGATACTATTATCGGGATCAAAGGGAGGGTAGGCTTTGAGGCTGCTGCCCCAATGATTATCATTAAAGCGCATCATCTTCTTGAAAAACACACCCTTACCAAATGGCAATCATATTGGAAAGAGCAGCTTTCGAATTGGTACGGCATGTTTCTTCATGAGGCAATGTACCATGAACCTGTTATGCGCAACATTGAAACATTTCTCGAGTCTTCGCAGGAAAATGTATCAGGTAAAGTATTTGTTAAATTATTACCTTACCGATTTGAACTGCAGGGGATCGAATCTTCACACGATTTGATGAAATCAGGTTTTGGAGAGTACGGTGAAACAGTTAAAGCATGGACAGCCGATGATGTTAAGGGATTTACAAAAATATTATCAAATCCACTGAAAATTTATAACCGTGTAAATAAGAAGATCTGATAAAATGGTTAAAGCAGGAATTATTGGAGGGGCAGGATATACTGCCGGGGAATTGTTACGTATATTAATTTACCATCCTGAAGTAGAGTTGGTATTTGTTCATAGTTCAAGCAATTCAGGTAATAAAATTTCAAGCATACATGTTGATTTACAGGGAGAAACAGAGTTGAGCTTTACTTCGTCGTTGCCTTTCAATGATGTAGATGTTATTTTTCTTTGCATGGGACATGGTAAATCAAAGGAATTTATCGAGCAGAATAGTTTGCCAAAGGGGTTGAAGGTTATTGATTTAAGTCATGATTTCAGGTTGAAGCGCGATGGAAACGATTTTATATATGGTTTGCCCGAATTGAACAGAGACCTTATTAAGTCGGCTGTTAAAATTGCAAATCCGGGTTGTTTTGCCACCGGAATACAGCTTGCTTTTCTTCCGTTGGTAGCAAACCATCGTCTAAAAGATGAGATGCATGTTCAAGCTATTACAGGCTCAACCGGTGCAGGCCAAAAACCTACCGAAACATCCCATTTTAGCTGGAGGAGTAATAATTTATCCGCTTATAAAATCTTTCAGCATCAGCATGAAGGTGAAATCATGCAGAGTATGTTGCAGGCACAACCTGATTATCAGGGAGGGCTAAATTTTGTACCTGTAAGGGGAAATCATACACGGGGTATCTTTGTATCGGCTTATACTAAATTTGACGGAAGCCTGGAAGAAGCAGTCGGTATGTACAGGGATTTTTATGAAAGTCATCCTTTTGTTATTGTATCTGATGAAAATCCTGCACTTAAACAGGTGGTAAATACAAATAAAGCGGTAGTATATCTCGAAAAACATCTCGATAAATTAATTATAATAACCATCACAGATAATCTTATTAAGGGCGCTTCGGGGCAGGCAGTTCAAAATATGAATCTCATGTTTGCATTGAAAGAAACGGCGGGATTGAATTTAAAACCGGTTGCTTTTTAATTTTTTATTTGAAAGCCTTAAAAAGAATGTTCTGAAAAAAATATTTGACATGAAACTTTTTGATGTATATCCACTTTTTGATATTACTCCCGTAAAAGCCCTGGATTGTTATGTTTGGGATGAAAAAGGGAATAAATATCTTGACTTATATGGCGGGCATGCTGTTATTTCTATTGGGCATAGCCACCCTCATTACGTTAAGATGATTTCGGAACAACTTTCAAAGATCGGTTTTTATAGTAATTCTATTCAAAACCCATTACAAAAAGAACTCGCTGATAAGCTGGGTGTAATTTCCGGATACCCCGATTGGCAATTATTTTTATGTAATTCAGGGGCTGAAGCAAATGAGAATGCAGTAAAGCTTGCATCATTCATCACGGGACGAAAAAGGGTTATTAGCTTTCAAAAAAGTTTTCATGGCCGTACCTCACTAGCTGTAGCTCTTACCGATAATCCGAAAATAGTTGCACCTGTAAACGAAACTCAAAATGCGGTGATCCTGCCTTTTAATGATTTGAAAGCAACGGAAGCAGAACTGGAAATGGGTGATGTAGCGGCTATTATTATAGAAGGCATTCAGGGAATTGGCGGTATTAATATTCCCGATCCAAACTTCCTGGTAGGTCTTGAAAAGCTGACAAAAGAATATGGCTGTTTGCTTATTCTGGATGAAATCCAATCGGGATACGGCCGAAGTGGGAAATTCTTTGCACATCAATATACCTCAGTAAAGCCTGACCTTATTACAATGGCCAAAGGAATGGGTAATGGGTTTCCGATAGGTGGACTAATGATCAGGCCAGGCATTGAGCCATGGCCGGGAATGCTAGGCACTACATTTGGAGGAAATCATCTGGCTTGTGCTGCTGCTGTTGCTGTCCTCGACGTAATGAAGGTTGAAAATCTTATTGTGAAAGCACAGTCTACCGGGAAATATCTTATGGACCATCTTACTGCCATCGGAGGAGATTTTCAGGTAAGGGGTGAGGGATTAATGATTGGCCTGGAATTTAAAGAATCAGTTGCAGATTTAAGGAAGAAGTTACTATACGAATACAAGATTTTTACAGGAGTCTCGGGAAATAAGATGGTTCGTTTACTACCGCCTCTGACGTTAAGTAAAGAAGATGCAGACCGATTTTTAGACTCATTTACTATAGTATTGAAAGAATTATCTGCAACTTTAAATCAAAATTAGCCTAAAGAA
>DASRQG010000219.1:0-4736 GCA_035645995.1 Mariniphaga sp.
TTTACTACCATCGGATCTACTACACAAAATTTAAGAGTTTATAATCCTTATGACGAAGACATTCTGATTTCAAGGATACGTTTGTCTGGAGGTGATTTTTCTAACTTCAGGTTGAATATTAATGGTGAACCTGCAAATGAAGCCTATGACATTGAAGTACCTGCGCGCGACAGTTTATATATTTTCATAGAAGTAACCATCGATCCCAATGGTCAAAACCTTCCAATGGTCGTTCAGGATTCTATTGAATTTACTACAAATGCAAACCGTCAGCAGGTTCAATTAATTGCTTATGGTCAGGATTTTACCCTCATAAAAAGTGAGAATATCAAAACCACTACATGGACTGCAGAAAAACCCTATCTGGTATATGATTATGCTTATGTAGATTCTACTTCAGTGCTTACAATAGAACCCGGAACAAAAATCCATTTTCATAAAGATGCTTTCCTGTATGTGAGAGGGACAGTAAAGGCTGAGGGCACTTCTCAGAATCCTATTCTTTTTACATCCGACAGATTGGAAGACAGGTATCGTAATATTCCTGACCAATGGAGTGGCATAATATTATTCTCCGGTAGTAAAGAAAACGTGTTCAATTATACGACCATTAAAAATGCAAATATCGGACTGCAGGTTGGAAATATCGAAAATGAAGGTCAGGCTGGCCTTGAGCTTAGTAATTCCCGAATTGAAAATATGGCTTATGCCGGATTATTTGCAATCAACTCAAACATAAAAGGCCATAATAATCTTATTGCCAATTGTGGCTTCTATGCGACAGCACTTCTTGTTGGGGGAAATTATGAATTTTACCACACAACCATTGCTAACTATTGGGGAGGTTATACATCCAGAGCAAGAAGGACTCCTTCACTCATAATATCAAATACTTTGATTGTAAATAACTCGGATGGTTCCAGTAAAACATATAATGGAGATCTAGAAAATGCTTTATTTGGGAACAGTATCATTTATGGCAATAACCCTATTGAATTAGAGTTAGGTAACAATAAAGAAAATACTTTCAACTATATGTTTGATCATTGCATCATTCAGGTCCCTGATACATTTAATACCGCAAATAAAGAACACTACCGGGATATATGGAAGGGAAGGCAGTATGATCCTCTTTTTATCGATCCATATGAAGATTTTGACTATGCGCTTGACACCCTTTCTGCAGCAAAAGATATTGGGAAGATTGAATTTGCAAAAATGTTTTCTACTGATATCTTAAATAAAGACAGATTGTCGGATGATGGTCCTGATTTGGGTGCATTTGAGAGAATAGAACGTAAAAATGAAAAGTAACTTATTAGTTATTTGCTTCTACTTCCTCCTTATCAATTCATGTTTCGCCCAAATAAATCATAAAAATTATAACATACTGTTCTACAACCTGGAAAATCTTTTTGACACTAAAAATAATCCGGTAACTGATGACGATGAATATACACCGGGAGGGGCAAAACACTGGACCTTCAATCGTCTAAATAAGAAGCTCTCGAACCTGTCGAAAGTAATTCTTAATGCATCCGGTTGGATACCTCCCGATCTGATAGCTGTTTGTGAAGTCGAAAACCGGTATGTATTGGAAAAATTAATAAAGGACACTCCTCTTGTAAAATACCCTTACAAGATAATACACAAGGAATCTCCTGATCCACGGGGTATAGATGTAGCATTATTGTACAATGACCAAACATTTTTCCCGTTGGAATATGATTATATTCCTCTTACAAATGAAAAAGGGAATATAATCAATAGCAGGGAAATCTTATATGTTAATGGAATTATAGATAATAGTGATACACTTCATATATTTATTAATCATTGGCCATCAAGATATCGCGGAATACTTGAAACTACTCATGCAAGAAAAAGAGCAGCTATAAAATTACGACATCTGATAATGCAGGCGCAAAAGATATACACAAATCCAAAAATTGTTATCACAGGCGACTTTAACGATCAACCGTCAGATGAAAGTTTGATGATTCATTTAAATGCCGAATACCCTGTAGAACAACCTTCAAAAACTGCATTATATAACTTATCCTTCGAATGGATGAAAGATGAGGTACAAACTTTAAAACACCAGTCGCAATGGAATGTATTTGATCAATTTATTGTATCCGGATCATTACTTACCCAAAATAAGTCATTATATACCAGCCCCGATTATGCACAGATTTTAAACCTGCCATTTCTGACAGAAACAGATTATCGTTACGGAAATATTAAGCTGAACCGAACTTATAATGGATATAAGTATCATGGTGGATTCAGCGATCATTTACCGGTTCTGCTAAAACTCAAGACTGGCTTTTGACGGGTTCAAGGCCAAGATCACGGGCTTTTGAAATCATAAATTGATATGCCTCCTGATAATCATTATGTATTTCGCCATCCAGAATCGCCTCCTTAATGGCATCTTTTATTACCCCTACTTCTCTACCTGGAGAAATACCAAATGTTTCCATTATAAGTTCACCCGATATTGGAGGTTGAAAGTTCCTTACTGCATCCTTCTCTTCTATCTCTTTTAACTTAGACCTTACAACCTCGAAATTCTTCATATACCGACGCACCTTATCAGGATTTTTTGAAGTAATATCAGCCTCACATAAGGTCATAAGATCATCAATATCATCACCAGCTTCAAATAAAAGCCTTCTGACTGCAGAATCTGTAACTTCGTCTTCAGACAAAACTATAGGCCGCATGTGGAGCAATACCAATTTCTGCACATACTTCATCTTCTCATTCAGGGGAAGTTTTAGCCGATTGAAAATTTTGGGTATAATCTTTACACCTAAAAAATTATGGGCATGAAAAGTCCATCCCTGCCCATCCACAAATTTCTTAGTTGCCGGCTTTGCAATATCATGTAACAAGGCTGACCACCTAAGCCAAAGGTTATCCGTATGAGGTACAATCCTATCCAGCACTTCAAGTGTATGATAAAAATTATCCTTATGGGCTATACCGTTTACCACATCCACTCCTTTAAGTTTTTGAAGTTCAGGAAAAATTATCCCCAACAGGCCTGTTTCTTCCAATAGTTTAAAACCTTTTGATGGTTTTGCAGCCATCATTATTTTATTCAATTCATCGCTGATTCTTTCTGCAGACACAATCTTTATCCGATCTCTGTTTCCGGCTATAGCTTGTAAAGTACGCGCTTCAATTTCAAAATCGAGTTGGGTAGAAAACCGTATAGCCCTCATCATCCGCAAAGGGTCATCAGAAAAGGTGATCGAAGGGTCTAAGGGAGTACGAATAATACGGTTATGCAAATCATTAATTCCATTAAACGGGTCTAATAACTGCCCATAATCATGCTCATTAAGTCCAAGGGCCAAAGCATTGATTGTAAAATCCCTTCTGTTTTGATCCTCTTCCAGACTGCCATTCTCCACGATCGGCTTCCTCGAATCACTTCTGTACGATTCTTTTCTCGCACCTACAAATTCAACATCGTATCCATGGTGCCGAAGCTGTGCAGTACCAAAAGTTTTATAAACTGTGACCCTGGGTACCGGATTAAGTTTCTCTGCAACCTTTTCTGCCAGTTTAATACCGCTTCCTAAAGTAACAATATCTATATCTTTTGAAGGCCTGTTAAGATATAAATCCCTTACATATCCGCCTATTACATACGTCTCCAGATTCAGTTGTCCGGAAGCTTCTGATATCACCTTAAATATCTTGTTTTTAAGTTTCTTCTCCATTAATACTGCCAAATATTACGCTCGCTGTCAGCTCTTGTTAAAAATTGTGACAAAATTACAATTATTTGAACTAAATACAGCTTCAATTGATTTAACTTAAAATGGCATTAATTTTGTAAGTACATATGCAGATATTTATATATTTTAATTTAAATAAAATCAGTTATGTTAGAACATTTGACTAAACAGACTTTCAAAGAAAAAGTATTCAATTTTGAAGAAAATAAAGAATGGAAGTACGAGGGTAATGTACCCTGTATGATAGATTTCTATGCAGATTGGTGTGGTCCATGCAAGATGGTAGCACCAATATTGGAAGAGTTACAAAAAGAGTATGGAGACAATTTAGTAATTTATAAAATAGACACAGAGCAAGAACAGGAACTTGCCGGTATGTTTGGTATTCAAAGTATACCATCCTTATTGTTTGTTCCGGTAGACGGGCAACCACAAATGGCAATGGGAGCATTACCAAAAGATACATTTGAAAAAGCTATTGCTGACGTATTAAAAGTGGAAAAACCTTCTGTAAATTAAATATAATCGAGAATTTTTTCCAATTGAATGCCCCGGGATCCTTTTATAAGAACAGCACCTTCTTCTAAACGATTCCCTTTTTGGTATTCTATAAAATCTGTTACATTTAAGAAGGATTTAAAAGGATAGTCCTTTGCAACTTTTGAAAATACAGGTCCAATAAGGTAAACATTATCAAAACTATTTTGAGCGATAAAGTTTAAAATTGTATTGTGTTCCTTACATTCAATGTCTCCTAATTCAAGCATATCTCCCAGGATAATTGTACGGGAAGACTTAAATACAGAAACGAAACTTTCAATGGATGCTTTCATGCTACTGGGATTAGCATTGTAAGCATCCATTATTATTTTCAACTTATTTCTCTCAATCATTTGCGAACGATTATTCTGAGGAAGATATTTTGAGAGCGCAGTTCGGATAGCTTCAGGTTGGATGCCAAAATAGTTCCCAATACAAGCC
>DASRQG010000220.1:0-2402 GCA_035645995.1 Mariniphaga sp.
TAAGCCAGGCAACTACTAAAATTCCCAGTGCAATTATAATTTTAGGATAGTTAAATATAAAATTGTTCCACATGGTTTGAAGAGCTCCAATAGCTTCACCGGCCGCTTGTTCTGTCCCCTGTACTTTAGTAAGAGTATCAGTAGTGGAGTCTGTGAAGATTGTGTCGGACTGAATTACGGCTGAAAGTTCTTCTGACGAGAATGTTTCATCTGCCGAGAAGATCATTAGTATGAATCCGGTTAAGGCTACAGCAAGAATTGAAGCTTGTTTGAATCCTTTCAACCTGCTTTCTGCCCCTTTAACAACTGCATTTTTGCGTATGCGACGTCGTTTATTCTTTCTGACAACGCTTCTTTTTGTAGTACTTTTAAATAATTTTTTGGTACGGTTGTGTCGAGTATGCCGGGGATAACTATTTTTTGTGTCCATGAACACTGCATCTGGTGGTATTATGTTTTAAAGAACATAGGTAGGTTTTAAAAGTTCAGAGAATCCCGAAAAAGAGGTTTAATTTTCTTATTTTCTCTTTATGATTTCTATAATATTATCGTTTTAAAACCGTCTGCAGAAAATAAAAAAGCCGGCATAGGAGCCGGCTCTGATATTATCTTTTTTATTTTTTAGCATTTTGTTTCTGTGTCATCTTCTACCTGATTACGGAACCAACGTAGTGGGTGAGAGGTCGGCCTTTCAATTGGCAACCCGTAAACCCTGTCGTTAATGAGGCTTGCAAGCACCCCTAAGGCACGTGAAACTCCAAAGAGAACGGTATAAAAAGTATATTCCTTAATGCCGTAGTGATAGAGTAGTGAACCGCTGAAGGCATCAACATTAGGCCATGGATTTTGAATTTTACCTACACTGGACAAGATTGGTGGCACAACTCTGTAGAGTTGATTTACAAGGTTAACCAGTGGGTCATCTTTAATATATTTGTCTGCAAAATCCTGTTGTGCTGTAAACCTGGGGTCTGTTTTCCGCAGTACTGCATGTCCATACCCCGGAATCACGCGACCTTCTTCCAACGTCTGTTTAATATAGTTGGAAACCTGTTCATCTGAAGGTTTATCGGTATCAAGGTCATCAATCATCTGGAACATCCAATGAATTACATCCTGATTTGCAAATCCATGTAATGGGCCTGCCAGTCCTGTCATTGCAGCAGCATATGCATAATAAGGATTACTTAAGGCAGAGCCAACAAGGTGGGCAGTGTGAGCTGATACATTACCCCCTTCATGGTCGGCATGTATCACCATATAAAGTCTGAATAGCCTTTTGATATCCTCTGATTCAAATCCCATCATGTGAGCAAGATTACCTGCCCAGTCTAATCTGGGATTTGGAGCAATATGTTCATCATTATAAAACATCCGTCTGTAAATATAGGCTGCTATGTGTGGCAGACGTGCTATCAGGTTCATTACATCCTCATAGGTTGAATCCCAATAGTATTTTTTATGAACTCCGGCACGATATGCTTTTTGAAAAATTGATTCTGTAGCCATTGCAATAATAGCTGCACTAAATTGAGTCATTGGCCTGGAATTCTTTGGCAAGGCATCAATTACATCAAATACATGCTGGGGAACATGTGCTCGGGTAGCAAAATCTTTCGACAAATTTGAAACATCATCATTTGTAGGTATGTCACCAATTAGCATCAGATAAAACAGACCCTCAGGGAGTGGTTCCCCTTCAGGGTTTATTTTTGGTAATTTTTCCCGTAGTTCGGGTATCGAATAACCTTTAAAACGAATACCCTCATTGGGATCCAGTTTTGAGGTGTCAGTAATTAACAGAGGGATTCCTTTCATGCCTGAAAATACCTGGCCCAGAGTAACCTGTGCAATTACCTTATCGGAATGTTCTTGTTTAATGCGTTGAAATTCTTTTGAGCACTGACTTGCTTTTTGGAAAAAACGATACTTAATGTATTCCATCTGATTATTTTTTTATAGTTTTTATCTCTATCAATGAATATTTTGTATAATCTCATCGGCAAACTCTGAAGTAGATAATAACCTTGCACCTTCCATTTGTGCATAGAGGTCGGATGTTACATGTCGTCTTGCAAAAACATGTTCCATTGCATCATAAACATGCTCGGCAGCCTCGTACCACTGCATATATTCGAGCATCATAACTGCAGATAATATCAGAGATGAAGGATTAGCTTTACCTGTTCCGGCTATGTCAGGAGCTGTACCATGTGTAGCTTCAAAAATTGCATACCCACTTATTGAGTTAATATTGGCACCGGGTGCAATACCGATTCCTCCTACCATGGCGGCAAGCTGATCTGATATATAATCACCATTCAGGTTCATTGTAGCTATCACTGAATAGTTAAAAGGCTTTAGTAAACTTTCCTGAAGAAAGGCATCAGTGATAACATCTT
>DASRQG010000221.1:0-3307 GCA_035645995.1 Mariniphaga sp.
AGAATATATGGTTGGCAGCCTGGACAAGGCTATCCAAAAGCTTCTGATGGAGAAGAAAAAATAAAAAAACTTTTTTTGCAGTTAGGAAACTATCAGGCGAACTCTTCAACCGAAAATAGAAAGGCATCTATACAGAAATGGGATAAGTGGTTGAAAGAAAAACAGAAGAATAATGGATAAGAAAAAAAAAATCAGAAGACAAAACGGTCCAAACAAACCACCACTCATTGGAGCGACAGATTATAAGAAGTAGCTTTTACACCCATACTACTATTGGTAAACAATCAGAACGTATCAATGAAATAGAATCCTTTTTATACGGATTATCCGATCTAATGATAAAAAGGGGATAGTGTTGCCGGAAGAATTGGCCACAGCTGCTGAAGATGTTCGCAATGAAATGTTTGAGAAAGGCGAACAGGTTCACGCGGGTGTGGGAATTAGGATTGACAAGTCAGAAAAGGATAGGGAGTTTATTCCTGTTAATTGTGATGAACGAATTCACATCTGCAAAGCTATTTGTTGTAAATTGAATTTCCCCTTGTCTGTAGAAGAAATTGAATCCGGTAATGTAAAATGGGATTTAGGACAGCCCTATTTTATCCGCCACGAAGAAAATGGGTACTGCTCTCATTTGAATACTAAAAATAAATGTTGTTCCATTTATAATAATCGTCCGGGTATTTGTCGAAAATATAGTTGTGCCAACGATAAAAGAATCTGGAAGGATTTTGACAACATAGTTTTGAATCAAGAATGGATTGAATCCAACTTAAAAGAAAGCAAAATTCGTTTGCAAGGCATTTATATGATACCCGAGGATAAAATTGAATTAGACTCATGACTACATTTCCAGGTTCTCCACAAATTTTAAAAGGCGGTATTGTGCTTATCGATCCTGAAAGTTCTGCTATAAAACGAATAATAGCACTTCAATATAACCCGGAAACGCTCACCCGTTCGTTTCAGGTAAAAGGTGTTGGTGGGGAAGGTGATATTACAGAAGCTTTAAGGCTTACCGGCCCACCGGTAGAAACTATTAAACTGGAAGTTGAAATTGATGCAACAGATCAACTGGAAATTGCCGATACCAATACAATTGAATCCGGTATTCAAATTCAACTTGCAGCACTTGAAACAATTGTTTATCCTGACAGCAGTAATCTCATCTCAAATAATAATCAGGCATCTTCAGGGAATATTGAGATCATTCCAATGGAAACTGATCTTACTCTTTTTATCTGGAATAAAAACAGAATAATGCCGGTTCGTATCACTGAATTCAGTATAACAGAAGAGGCATTTGATGTAAACCTCAACCCTATTCGCGCAAAGGTAAGTCTGGGCATGCACGTTCTGAATGTCAACGATGTCGGTTTCGATCATAAAGCTGGAAATCTCTACATGAATTATCACCAGAACAAAGAAAAATTAGCAGATAAATTTGGTGGCAGTTCATTACGCGATCTTGGAATTGAAAATATACCATAATGACAGATCCATTACAAAACATTTTATATCCGCAGGGAGTCAGTCGAACGGCTTTCCCACCCACAAGCCGCTATTACGGTATCCAAACGTCAACTTTTAAGCCCGTAAACGGAGAAACAACTGTTTATCTGAAACGGCGTTTTATACCTCCTTCAAATCGTTTCGCATTACTTCAACAACACACGTTCACTGAAGGAGAACGGCTGGATAATATCACCCATCGGTATTTGGGCGATCCGGAACAATTTTGGCAGTTGTGTGATGCCAATAATGTAATGAATCCTGATGGACTCACCGATACTGTAGGCAGAAAAATAAGAATAACACTACCCGAAGGAATTCCTGGAAATAATGATGTTTAAAGGAGTACATCTTACTTTATTAATCGGGCCGGGAGTGCCGATACCAGCACCAAAATCAATAGTAGAAGCTGTAAGCAGTGTATCGGTAACAAATAGTCGCGACAGGAGTGGTTTTCAAATTACCTTTACAGCCGGTAAAAATTCCACATTACTGAATACCATGCTTCCGGCAGGCTTTTTTGATCCGATTATTACGAGAGTGATCATTATTGCAACATTAAACGGATTTCCCAATGTTCTGATGGATGGGTTGGTTACCAATCATGAATTGGCACCATCAAATGAACCGGGGCAGTCGAATTTTACAATTACAGGGGAAGATTTAAGTTTAGCAATGGATTTGGTTGAACTTATAAAACCATATCCTGCCATGCCCGATGTGGCAAAGATATATGCAACACTGGCACCTTATGCTGCTTTGGGTATTGTTCCCGTAGTAATTCCACCTATTATTCCGGTAATAAAATCGCCTACCAGCAATTGGGAAACACAACGATCAACAGACCGAGAGTATATCAAATCACTTGCATACCGGGCGGGATATTTGTTTTTTGTTGAACCTGGACCGCTTCCCGGACAAAGTATCGCCTATTTTGGCCCCGATGTAAATCTACCCGTACCACAGGCTGCACTAACGGTAAATATGGATGCTCATACTAATGTTGAATCTTTAAATTTTTCGTTGGATGGTATGGCAAAAAAAATAAAGATTTTCACCATTATGGACCCGGCAACGAGAAAGGTTCCAATTCCAATTCCTGTACCAAATATAAATGTATTCAAACCGCCCTTGGGAGCCAGGCCAACGCCTCCTTCAAGAATAGAAATAGCAAGTGAAGGAGGTGATCTTGCACCGGATGAAGCAGCACAAAATATTCTCGGTTTTTTAATGAATAATTCCACGGCAATATCAGGTAACGGCACTCTGGATGTTATAAGGTATAAGCATATTTTAAGAGCCAGGATGCTTGTTGGAGTCCGTGGTGCAGGTCTGGCCTACGATGGAATGTATTATGTCGATAGCGTTACACACAACATCAAACGCGGTGAATATAAACAAAGCTTTAACATTTCCCGCGATGGTTTAATTTCAAATACTCCAAAGGTTTTAGTATGAGCGATCAAAAAAAATACTACGGAAAATACAAAGCAACGGTACTTAACAATATAGATCCGGAACTACGTGGGCGACTGTTACTAACAATTCCTTCTGTACTTGGCGTTGTTCCATCTACCTGGGCCGAACCATGCACACCATTGGCAGGTCCCACAGGACCTCCGATGGGAGTTTATATGGTACCCCCACCCGGAGCAGGAGTCTGGGTGGAATTCGAAGAAGGTAACCCCGACCGGCCAATTTGGGTAGGAGGCCGCTGGGGAAGCAGTTCTGATGTTCCGCCTATGGCCCATTTAGGAATCCCGGCTTCACCAAACATTGTAATGCAAACACTGGG
>DASRQG010000222.1:0-4667 GCA_035645995.1 Mariniphaga sp.
ACCACGTATGGTGGAGTACTCTGAAAGCCAGGTTCTGATTTTTATTTTTTCTTTATACCGGGGATATCTTTCCATAACAAGAATTCCGGAAACCAATACCCATCCTATGTTCTTTTCTATTAAATCGTATAATCCATATCCAATCGATAAACAGTGTTCTGCAGCGGTTTCTTCAAGTAATGCCAGCATCACAGTGGGAGTGGCTTCTCTGTATTTGTCCATTTCAAAATGCCACAGATTAAATTCCGTATCAAAATAGTTTTTCAAACTTTCTACTTTTTTTCATAAATGTACGAAAAATTAATTAATCGTTGGTGCATCAAATGACAGATGTGTTACCCGTAAAAATAAAACAGGTTAACCTATGGGATAACCTGTTTTAAATATTATTGATTTACCAAAATGAATTATGTGAAAAAATCAGTATACATTAATTTGATTTTTTAGAAGACCCATTTACATCAATATTGAGTGAGTTAGTTATTTTTCCTAAATTTTCAGGATCAATTAAACCACTGATACTAATAAGGGTACTACTTTCACCTCCAACTACCAGAAGCAGGTCAGACAGTTTTCCGTTTCCTCCATCTTTAGCCAGGAACCGAACAACTTCGTCCGATTCAGTTACTTCCATTAAAACTTCATAGTTGTTATTCTTGAAAAAGCCATCTTTTTCAAGCTCTGTATAAAAATCCATCTTACCTGTGATAGCAGCATCATCGACAGAGAGAATTCTGATACCTTTTAAATTGGAAAGCATTTCGCTGGTACCGGGATCGTTAGAATCAAAATTACCAGCAAAACTTAGCAGCTTGCCTGAAATATTTACTGTAGTAAAGCCTTCTTTATTGGCATATCTCTCAAACAATTTATCTACTGGCGATTTTTGTGCAAAAGTTACCAATGGCAACCATAGTGCAAATATTAACATTAACTTTTTCATGGCTTTATTTTTATTATTACTTCTGATTTTTATTCGTGCATTTATCATGGATTCAATGTATTATCAGTTCCTATTTTCTCAACTAACTGCAGATATTCATTAACCGGGTTAATTCCTTTTTGAAGCGGTTCGGCAGCTGTCTGTAATTTTTCAAAACTTGAAAGCGATGCCAGGCCTTTGTTGTATTTGGCTGAAACATAGGACAAGGTTTGTTCTGCTACCGCATACGCAACCTCAGGATCATCAAAGGTATCTTTAAATTGTTGTTCCTCTTGCTGATACATAAGGAATCCTCCTACAACAAGTATAACCGACGCAGCTATACCGGCAACAAATTGCCACATTTTACGGGTTGTATTTTTAGTACTTGCTTCATTCTTTTCGATGTAGTTTAATATTTCAGCATTAAACGAATCGTCAGAATCGACAGCTGTAGTTGCAGTTAATTCTGATAATCCTATAAAGAGGCCTGTATACTTTTTGAGTTCTTCAGCCACTTCATCAGAATTAAAATAATCAACCAGACGTTGTTCCTGCTCTAATGTGGTTTCTCCTTCAAAATACTGATGGAGCAAATTTTTTATTTCCAAAGTCTTCATCTGCGTTCATTTTTAAATATTCGTCACGTACCTTTTTTCTGGCTCGCGATAAGTTCACCCTTATAGCATTAATCTGCAATCCGGTCACATCGGCAATTTCTTCGTATTCCATCTGTTCAATATCCCTTAGCTGAATAACTTTTTGTTGCAGTTCAGGCAATTGGCTGATAAGTTGTTTAATTTGTCCGGCAGCTTCATTATGCTCAATTTTTGAATGAACATCAACAGTAACCTCTTTTAGTTGACGACTGGTATCTGCATCAAAGGCTACAGTTTTTCCCGATCGTAATACATCAAGGCACTTGTTTCGTGTCATTTTTATGGCAAATGCCTCTATATTATCTATTTTGTTTAGTTCCTCCCTTTTTTGCCATAACTTCAGGAAAACATCCTGTACAACATCGCGTGCATCATCCTCATTCCTGAGAAAATGCGTGGCGAACCTGAGTAGCTTCTTACTAACGGGTAACACTTTTGTTTGAAAATCAATGTCAACCATTTCTTTTGCTGTTTTTCTTCTGCTTAATTTGCAGGCTTTTCATATTTAAGACGTAGCAAATTAAATTTCATTACATCACCATTCTTTTTGTTGTGTATTAAAACTGTCTTAAATCTTCTCGTTTTACTTCCTGTTTATTACTTTTTTTTCTAAAAATGCTACATTTTTGTAATTATGAAGAATTTTTTTTTAAAAAATATCATCACATTTATAAATTATGATGAATCAGGAAGTTCTCCTCCTGATGTTGTATTTTAAATTACCCCCGTTTACGCAAACGGAAAATTAAATTTTCCACACTGAAATATAGAAAGTGGCAACGAATTTGCAGTTGTTAAACCTTTCAAAAATATAGGAAATAAACATAGTCAAGATTTGAAATAAAATTAGAAAGAATGGAAGAAGGAATAGGTGGTGCTTTAGTTTTAATGGCAATTGGGATGATTACCGTATTTATGATCCTCTGGCTGGTTGTTATTATTGGAAACTTATTGATCCGTTTTACCAATAAATATGTACCTGCTCCGGTAGTAGAATCTAAAGTTACCGGTGCCACTACTGCCATACCTGCAGGCACACTGGCTGCTATTGTTGCAGCAATTGAAGCCGTTACAGGTGGAAAAGGAAAAGTGACAAATATTGAAAAAGAATAATCAAAGAAAAATAAGGAGTAAAAATGGGAAGAGAAATTAAATTTAGTTTATTATACCGCGATATGTGGCAGTCATCGGGAAAGTATGTTCCCAGGGTTGATCAATTGACCAAGGTGGCTCCTGCAATCATTGATATGGGTTGCTTTGCAAGGGTTGAAACAAATGGAGGTGGATTTGAACAGATTAACCTTCTTTTTGGCGAAAATCCTAACATCGCCAATCGTGAATGGACACAGCCTTTCAATGATGCAGGTATCCAGACACACATGCTGGAAAGAGCATTGAACGGAATTCGCATGAGCCCTGTCCCGGCTGATGTGCGCAGGCTCATGTATAAGGTAAAGAAAAAACAGGGTACTGATATCGCACGTTCTTTTTGCGGATTAAATGACCCAAGGAACTTAGAAGGTTCTATTAAATATGCCAAAGAAGGTGGAATGATTTCTCAGGCTGCTTTAAGCCTTACAGTTTCTGAAGTACATACCGTTGAATATTATACCCAACTGGCAGAACAGCTTATTGAAATGGGTGCTGATGAAATATGTGTGAAAGATATGGCAGGTATTGGCCGTCCTGTTTTTTTGGGTAAGATTGTTAAGAATATTAAGGATCGTCATCCTAACATTCCGGTTCAGTATCATGGACATGCAGGCCCGGGTTTCCAAATGGCCTCAATACTTGAAGTAGCCCGTGCCGGTGCCGACTTTGTCGATGTTGGTATGGAACCTCTTTCGTGGGGAACAGGACACTCTGATGTACTGGCTGTTCAGGCTATGCTTAAAGATGCCGGTTTTAAAGTACCTGATATTAATATGAAGGCTTATATGGAAGTTCGTGCTTTGACGCAAGAATTTATTGACGACTTCCTGGGATATTATATCAATCCGAAAAACAGGCTGATGAATTCCCTGCTCATTGGTCCCGGTCTTCCAGGTGGTATGATGGGTAGTCTAATGGCTGACCTTGAGAACAACCTTGCAAGTCTTAATAAATGGCTTTCTAAAAGAGGTAAACCGGAACTTACTCAGGACGAACTGCTAATTAAGTTATTCGACGAAGTGGCTCATATCTGGCCTATGCTGGGTTATCCGCCATTGGTTACACCTTTCAGTCAGTATGTTAAAAACCTTGCCCTAATGAATGTTATTCAACTGGAAAAGGGTAATGAGAGATGGTCGATGATTGCTGATAACATCTGGGATATGATCCTTGGCCGTTCAGGTAAATTAACTGGTGAGCTGCATCCCGATATTATTAAACTTGCAAAAGAACAAGGCAAAGAATTCTATA
The DNA here is from genome assembly GCA_035645995.1 of Mariniphaga sp. Lineage (GTDB taxonomy): Bacteria > Bacteroidota > Bacteroidia > Bacteroidales > Prolixibacteraceae > Mariniphaga. The sequence goes on from DASRQG010000222.1 coordinate 3,985, forward strand.
CAGGCGTTCCTCAGGATCTTTATCCCGATAAACTGGATGAATTCCGTGCTGAAATGAAAGCTAACAACTGGGATTTCGGCCAGGATGATGAAGAACTTTTTGAATTGGCTATGCATCCTGAACAATATCGTGCATATAAATCAGGTCAGGCTAAGGCTGCTTTTGAAGAAGATTTGGCTAAGAGGAAAGCAGAAACAGAAAAACCTGCAGTTACAGCATCTGTACCTGCAATTCAACCTGTTTTTGAACCTAAAAAATTGAATGTAGAGGTTAATGGAGAACGGTATATTGTACATGTTTCCTATAGTGATTCTAACGGAAATGGAACAGATACTGCTGTAACCGCACCTCCTGTTAAAGAACCTGTTGCAGTTAATGGTGCTGTAAAGGAAATTATCGCACCGCTCGAAGGTAAATTCTTCCTAACTAAAGACCCCTCTGAAAAAGCTGTGAAAGCCGGTGATATGGTTAATAAAGGTGATGTTATCGGTTACATAGAATCAATGAAGACATACAATGCTATTGTTGCTGATGAACCCGGTAAGATTGTCGAAATATGTTTGAATAATGGCGACTCGGTAGATGAGGATGATGTAATCATAAAATTGCAGTAACAATATGCAGGAAATATTTTCGAGATTATTTGATATGACAGCCTTTGGTGCTATTAATTACCAGACTGT
>DASRQG010000223.1:0-8059 GCA_035645995.1 Mariniphaga sp.
ATTCGTAATGAATTCGCAATTACGAGGATTTTATGGAAATGGTGTCTTGGAGAAAATAGAAGTGGAACACATTCCCACAGGAGAAAAAAGTACTATTAAAACTGACGGGACATTTATTTTTGCCGGATATTTGCCAAACACAGAAGATCTGAAGGATTTGGTGAAACTGAATGAGAGAAATGAAATAGAAGTTGATACCGGAATGCAAACAAGTGTGAACGGTGTTTTTGCAGCCGGTGATTGTATAGCGAAAAGATACCGACAAGTTACTACAGCAGTGGCCGAAGGAACCATTGCAGCATTGAGTGCAGCAGAATTCCTGAGAAATAATTAATTTCAAACCCGGGTATCTTTTGCTTATAACAAGTAGTGCGAAGAGAATTTAAAAATAAAATTTAATAGAATGACTAAAGAAAAGATAAAGGTTAACTGGCAAAAAAACTTATCGTTTTTAGCTGAAGTAAACAATCATAAAATAGTATTAGATGCATCGGAACAAGTAGGCGGAGAAAATAAGGGGCCCCGGCCAAAGCCCTTATTAATGGCGGCTCTTGCAGGATGTACCGGTATGGATGTGGTTTCCATACTTAAAAAGATGAGGGTAGAACTCGACGATTTTAATGTGTATGTTGAAGGGGATATAACTGAAGAGCATCCCAAACAATTTACCAGCATGCATATCGTCTACGAATTTAAAGGTAAAAACCTTCCGGAGGAAAAACTCCAAAAAGCAGTAAATCTTTCAGATGAACGTTATTGTGGCGTGAGTGCAATGTTTAAAAAAGCAATTGAAGTTACCCACGAGATTAAAATTCTGGAAGATTAAAGCGATCAACTGACTTGTTTATTTAAAAAGGGTGGTAGATTTAAAATTTGTATATATTAAATCTTTCCATCCTTTTTTTTAATTTTTAGGATTTTCCTGTCATGAAACTGATTAACTGATAAAGTTGTAAATTAAGAAGATAATGTTCTAAAACTTATATCGTTTCAGTGCGTATCAGCCTATTGAGCTTTTTTATTCACCCACCCCAATACCCGAAATTTTTAAGTCCGGTATTTAAATGGTGCTCTGCAAATTCAATGTTCAGGTTTTTAATTATGAAACTGAGTGTAATTGACAGGGCAGGTAATGCCAACTACATTAGTCGGCAATAATTGCTTTAACTTCCATAGCTTATTTATCTTCACCTTTCTATGCAATATTTTCCTGGTTAATCAAATTTACATGATAAAAATTTATCAATATTGTGAATTAATATCAAAGTAATCTTTAACTTTTATCATGAAATTATACGATTTATCGCACCCGTTGAATTACAATACCCCGGTTTTTCCCGGAAGTAAGCAACCTTATTTTACTTCTGCTTCAAATATAGAAAGTGACGGTTATCGCGAAACACTCATAACAATTAATTCTCACCTGGGTACCCATATTGATGCTCCTGCACATATAATTGAAAAAGGTGTACCACTCGATAAAATGCCTTTAGAAGCTTTTACGGGCACTGCAGTCATTATTACAGTCCCCGAAAGGGCAGGGTTAATACAAATATCTTTTCTTGAACATTATACACGAGAGATTCGTGCAGCAGATTTTGTTTTATTTAAAACAAACCATTGCAAGTATTGGGGAACACCTGCATATTTTGATAATTTTCCGGTTCCTGATTTAGACGCAATAAATTGGTTGACAGGCTTCTCCTTAAAAGGAATTGGTTTTGATACCATATCCGCAGATAAAATGGAAAGTACTGAACTTGAAAACCATCATGTAGTTCTAAGTAAGGGTATGATTATTATTGAAAATCTTCATTTTCCTGAAGACATGACAACAACCAGCGGCCGTTTTTTCTGCTTTCCGCTACCGTATGAAAATGCAGACGGATGTCCGATAAGAGCAGTATTGGAAATTGAGTAGGCTGTGTTGAATGGAATGAACCTTTCAAGTTTATGCCTGATTACTTTTTAGGAGTATATTCAATACATGCCATAACCATTATTTGTCCAGTCTCAATTGAATTTACTCTGGACGAAGTATATAGTTAGTATGGATTTTAAATGGTAAATTGAAGGTCTATCAGGGTGTTGATTTGGTATCTGAAGGTTCCATAATTTGTATTAAAAAACTGCTTATTCTATATATGCGACAGAATTAAATTCCAGGCTTATACTTCTGCTGTTTTATTTACTTGCGCGTCACCTTGTCTGATACGTCTGATTTTAATATTCAGGTAAGCGAACAAGATTGACATCAGTGGGCTTATAATATTAAAAAAGGCATAGGGAGCATAAGCAAGTGTGTCGACCCCCAGAACCCTCGACTGGGTTGCACCACAGGTGTTCCATGGTATTAGCACTGATGTCATTGTGCCACTGTCTTCGAGGGTGCGGCTCAATACTTCAGGCTTTAATCCCTTGTCTTCATAAGCTTTTCGGAACATTCGTCCAGGAACAACAATTGCCAGATACTGATCGGATGCAGTGGCATTAAAGAAAAAGCATGTTGCAACTGTTGATGCAACCAGACTGCCGGTAGATTGGGCATACCTGATGATGGGACGTGTTATGCGACGCAGTAGTCCCGCTGATTCCATAATACCACCAAATACCATAGCCGAAAGAATCAACCATACGGTATCGAGCATGCCACTCATTCCATAGGTACTCAGAAGTTCATTTACATTTTTGTCAGGCGTGGTTAATGAGATATCTCCAAACATTGCCTGCATTACAGCTAAATACGAGGCTTTAATGTAACTGCCGGTTGTATCAGATACACTGGTAATAATTTCAGGTTGAAAGATAATGGCAAATATGCCGCCTAATAATGTTCCCACTAATAGAGCAGGCAAGGGAGGGACCTTCAGGATGATAATGGTAAGAAGGATAGCAGGAACGAGGAAAAGGAGCGGACTAGTATTAAAGGTAGCATCAATTGCACTCTTAACAGATGTTACATTATCAATAGCACTGGAATAATCGGAAGAGAAACCAATAATAATAAATAAGATGAGTGAGATAATTAAGGAGGGTACGGTGGTATATATCATATACCGGATATGTGTAAACAGGTCGGTGCCGGCCATTGCGGGAGCGAGGTTTGTTGTATCACTTAATGGTGAAAGCTTGTCACCGAAATATGCGCCGCTAATGATTGCTCCGGCAACTATTGCTTCATTTATACCTAAAGCATTCCCGATACCCAACAAAGCGATACCAATAGTAGCTATAGTAGACCAAGAACTGCCGGTGGCTACACTCACAATTGAACAAACAATTGTAGTTGTAAAAAGAAACAAGCTGGGGTTTATTATATCTAAACCATAATAGATCATCACCGGAACCACTCCACTCAACATCCAGGTGCCTGCAAGAGATCCGATAAGTAAAAGAATCAGAATTGAAATCATTGCAGAACTAATTGTGCTCACAATTTTTTCACGGATGACATTCCATTTTGCACCTAGTCTCCAGGCGATTACTCCTGCAAGTGAAGCAGATAACATCAACGCTATCTGGTTTGCCCCCGATAGGGTGTCATCAAAAAGTATAACATTAGCAGATAATAACCCAATCAGTACCAAAACGGGTATCAGAGCTGTGAATAAACCGGCTTCGCGTATCATCCGAATTCCTTTTTGCTTTTAAAAAAGCAAACTAACACAATTTGGCCAATTAAACTTTAAGTTTTACAGCTAAAAAGCAAAAACAACTTGAAAATATTATTTGAACCATTTTTATTCAATTTGTATAAAATAAATTATTAATGACTTTTTAGGCATCTAAATACTTAATTGTTTATATTTTCGTTTTTAGAAAATATTTGATTTTTATGAAGTTACTGCGTTTAGGAATCACTTTTTTATTCATTTTTATTGTTGTCGCTTTACAAGGACAGGAAACAGGTGATCTTTTTCTCGAAGGTACCATTACTCTGGAAGGTTCATCAACAGGTGAAGCTGAAATTGGAGTTTATCAGGATGGCCGACTACTCAATAATTTCAAAATAGGAAATAGAGGAAATTTCAGATTGCAATTACTATTAAACAATGATTATGCGATCATATTTAACCATAGCGGATATTTTTCTCAAAAATTAACTTTTAATACAAAAGTTCCTGCAGTGGCCATGCCGCAATTACCTGCTTCGCAGGTGTTTTCTGTGAACATAAAATTGTTTCCTGAAGTGGCAGGAGTTGATAAGGCCTTTTTTGATAAACCTGTAATGAATATTTATTACAATGAAAAGACCGGTAAATTTATATCTGACGTATTTTACAGTAATTCTCAGATAGGCCAGTTTATAGATCAAACTGTAACTAAAATACAACAACCCGGAGGAGAGCTGGATAATAAAGATCAGATATTAAATTCAGGACGGGAAGCATTAAAAAAGGAATATGATCAGCATATCCGTCAGGCAGAAATTGAATATAACAGGGAAGAGTTTGTTGCTGCCCTTGATGGTTATCAGGCAGCAGCTAAAATTCTGCCGGAAGAACAATATCCGAAAGACCGGATTGCGGAAATAAATGATTTGCTTGGTTTGTTGATGATAGCAGAAGAAATGGACAAGGCACTTAAAGAGCGGATGATAACCTTGTTAAGTCAGGGAGACAGGTACTTTGATCAGAAAAATTATGAGCAGGCAAAATCAGCATATCAAAGAGCATTGTCTGTTGAGCCGGATAATGATCATGCCTTACAAAAACTTGATACTATTTCTGATATTCAGCAACAAATTCAGAAAGAAAAACAATATATTTCACTGATAAAGGCTGCAGATAATTCATTCGATGACCTGTTATATGCTGAGGCAAACAATTTATACTCACAAGCTTTAGAACTGAATGATAGTGAAGAACATCCTAAACAACAATTGCAGAGGATAGAAGAAATTTTAAAACAGCAGACTTTAAATGCTGAGAAGTTAAAAGGGTACCGGGAGTCAATATTTCAGGCTGAGTTGCATTACGACAAACAGTTTTACGACAAGGCTATTTCTTATTATGAGAATGCCTTGAATCATAAACCGGGAGATGAGGTTGCAACCCTTAAAATAAAAGAAATTAAGGAGCTCATGCAGCAATTTGCCAATCAATCGCTGTATGAAAAACGACTTAAAACAGCTGACAGGGCTTTTCAGAAAATGCAATATGAAGAAGCACTTGCTGAATATGAAGCGGCAGCTGTATTAATGCCACAGGAAGAACATCCACAATTACGAATAAGTGAAATAAGATCCCATTTTGATGAGCAAAAGCGATTGGCAGCTGAGGCTGAGGCTGAGAAAGCCCGAAAGGTAGCAGAAGCTGCAGAACAAGCCCGGCTGGCAAGTCTGGAGGCAGAAAAGGAAAAGAAGTATAAAAAAGCGATAGCTGTTGCTGACAGCCTGTTTGGCTTGCAGGATTATGAAGGAGCACTTGTTGCTTTTAATTTAGCTCAACAAGAAAAGCCAGAAGGTAATTATCCTCAGCAAAGAATTGAAGAAATTAAAAAGTTACAAGAGCAGTTTGCTTCCATACAACAAATTTATGATGCGTCAATCAATACAGGGAATGAAGCTTTTGAAAAAGAACTGTTTGAGGATGCACGTAATTCTTTTTTGGAGGCACAAAAGATAAAGCCCGAAGAATCCTATCCTGTTGAGATGCTTGTACAGATTGATTCAATTGTTGATAAAAGGGCTCAGTTGGCTGCTCAGGCAGAGGCAGAGAAAAAGCGGCTGGAAGCTGTAGCAGCAGAACAGGCCAGGCTGATCGCCCTGGAGGAAGAAAGAGAAACCAAGTATAGGGAAGTACTGGCAACTGGTGACAGCTTATTCAGGCTGCAAGATTACGAAGGGGCTGTTACAGCACTCCAATCGGCCCAACAAGTGAAGCCGGAAGAAACATTTCCGGCACAAAGAATAGAAGAGATAATTGATTTGCTACAACAACTTGCAGCCACACAACAAGCATATGATGCTGCTGTTGCTAAGGCTGATGCTGCTTTCAAAATAGAAAAACTGAAGGACGCCCGTATTGCTTATGAGGAGGCGCACCAGTTAAAACCTCTTGAGGCTTATCCTGATGAAAGGATTGCTCAAATTGATTCATTGGAGGAAGCCAGAGCACAACAGTTTGCTCAGGCAGAAGCAGAAAAGAAACAGATTGAAGCAGAGGCAGCTGAACAAGCACGAATTGCAGCCCTTGAAGCAGAGAAGGAAAATAAATACAGGGAAGCAATAGCATTAGCTGACAGTTTATTTTTAATTGAAGAATATGAAGAGTCACTGACTGCCTGGCAATTAGCACAACAATTAAAACCGGAGGAAGATTTACCAAAGCAAAAAATTGAAGAGATAAACAAATTACTGGAGCAATATGCATCTCTAAAACAAGCATATAATACTGCTGTTAATAGAGGAGATGCTGCATTTGCCAAGGAACAGTATGACGATGCAACAGATGCATACAAGGAAGCTTTAAAGTTGAGGCCGGAAGAGGAGTACCCGGTTGAAATGCTTGCTAAAGTTGACTCAATGGTTGAATTGAGGGCCCGGCTTGTTGCTCAGGCAGAAGCAGAGAAAGAGCGATTGGCAGCAGAGGCAGCAGAGCAGGCACGATTGGCAGCTTTGGAAGCCGAAAAGGAGAAAAGTTATAAGATGGCAGTTCTTATTGCAGATAGTTTATTTAATATTCAAAATTATAGTTTGGCCAAAGAGGGGTATCAAAAGGCCCTGGTAATTGATGTAGAAGCAATTTATCCAAAGCAGCGAATTGATGAAATTGATCAGCTAATTGTATTAGAGTCTGAAAAGAAGCAGCAGGAATTGCTTGAACAGGAATTTCAGGTTGCATTAAACCGGGCAAATGAATACTTTCAAAAAGAAGATTATGTTGCAGCAATAGCTGATTATCGACGTGTATTAGAACTGAAGCCCGAAGAAGAATTTGCAAGACTTCGCATTGTTGAAGCAGATCGTCTTTTGCAACAACAAGCGTTAGACGAGCAGTATGCTAAAATTATTCTGGCTGCTGATGGATATTATAGCAAAAAAGAATGGGAAAATTCACAGGAACAGTATGAAAATGCATTAGAAATAAAACCCGAAGATCAATATCCCAGGGAACAACTTTCTAAAATTGATAACATTTTGAAGCAACAAGCGGAACAGCTTTTGGCTGAACAACAAGCTGAAGCTGAGGAAGAACGCAATAGGCTTGAGATGGAGCAACAATTGAAATTAGAACAGGAACGTCAGAATATGAATGATACCGGGCTTGACCTGATTTATAATGACTTTTTAACAAATGCTGATAAATTTTTTGAAAACAAAAGTTATAATGTAGCCAGGGCATGGTATTATAAAGCTTTGGATGTAAAACATAATGAATCGTACCCTGCAGAACAGATCGTTGAGATTAATACACTTGTAAAGGCTTCTGTGTCTAATCAGCGTGATCGCGATTATCAGAATTTAATTGATCGTGCTGATTCTTCTTTTAGGGCTAATCAGCTTGCTGTTGCCCGTGGTTGGTATAACAGAGCTTTATCATTAAAGGGCGATGAACAGTATCCAAAAGAACAATTGGAAGAAATTTCGAGAATCATAGCAGAACGTTTAACGGGTAAATCAGAAATGCTATTTGGCAGTTACATGGAACAAGCCGGCAATTCTTATGAAACAGGAAGTTATAACGTTTCAAGGTATTGGCTTAAGAAAGCATTGGAATTAAGGCCTGATCATTCAGAAGCTTTGGAACAATTTAAGGAGATAGAGTTGAAATTGAAGTAATTTCTTTTAGAAAAGCAGTACAACCTTTAAATAATATTTGGTAATGGTTTTACCTTATTTTTTCTTTCCATCCACCTCAAAGCTTCTATTCTGATTAACTTCAGCATATCAATGGTTATGTGTTCAGAATATATACGTACAATATTAAAGACTTTTCCATTGATTATGAGTCCTCCCATGGCAGCATCAAATAACGAACATGAGCTGTTGTTCCGGATTTTTTGAATTAATGATTCGAACTCAGTAAATTCAGGGTACTCCGGTACAATAAAGTAT
>DASRQG010000224.1:0-3160 GCA_035645995.1 Mariniphaga sp.
AAATCACTTGAGACATAAAGTTGACTATCGAAACTATTTTTGAATATTCCATTCGCTTAGGGCCAATAATTCCAACAACTCCGTTTGTTTCACCGAATTTATATTCTTTAGTAATCAAGCTGTAGTCGTTGAGTTTAATATCTTCATTTTCACTGCCAATAGAAATAAAAATGTCATTACTATCACTTGATTTTTCAAGTATGTGAACTATAATATCTTTATCCTCAATTAATTCAATTATACTTTGAAATCTTTCAGGATTTTCAAACTCGGGTTGTTTGATAATATTTTTTGCACCTGCAATTACAACATTTTCTTTTTTCAGAACATCTTTAAAAATCTTATCAACCGAATCGAAGAATAACCTCATTATAGCATTATCACCTTCATCAATAAAATCACGGAAACGTTCATTAAAAGTTTTTCTGATTTCAGAAAAAGTTAAACCTGAAAGACGTTCATTCAATAAACTTTGTACAGGTTCAATATTAGATTCATCAATTTCGGAAGAAAGTTCCAAAGTTATAGTTTTAACCAGCCCGGATTTGATGCTGATTACAACCAAAATTCTTGTTGATGAAAGGCTAACAATCTGAATTTTTTCAAGAACTCCTGTTTCGAGTCTTGGGTATGTAACACAGGCTAATTGCTTGGTGATTTTTGTAAGCAAAGAAGAACTTATTCTTAAGATATCATCAGTTTCAGGAGCTTCCTCAAGTTTCTCCTTTATATAATCTTTTTCAGATTTTTTCATGTGGTGGATATCCATTAAGGAATCCACATAAAACCTGTAACCCTTATCTGTTGGAATTCTGCCTGCAGAAGTATGAGGATGATTTATAAAGCCGGCCTCTTCAAGGTCGGACATAATATTTCGTACCGAAGCAGGGGAGAGCCCTATCTCATATTTTTTGGCAATATTTCGCGAGCCTACCGGTGCTGCAGTAAGAATAAACTGATGAATTACATACCTTAAAATGGTTTTTTCGCGTTCGCTTAATTCCTGGTTAGCCATAACAAAAAAATAGATTTTGGGTTACAAATATAAGAAAAAATCCTCATTAAATGAGGACATAGACGGGGGATAAACCTTTGCCTTTCCAAAACTTACCATATTTAATTTTATAATTTTGCTGAAATAATTAAAGTGAAAATAATTTTACACAATTAATATTAATAAAAAAACCCGGCAGGGAAGCCAGCCGGGTTATGTTTTGAAAGATGGCAGAATATTATTTCAGGAGTACCATCTTTCTTGTTTCTCTGAATGAAGTAGACCTGTCGAGTGCATTAGCTTCTAAAGAGTAGAAGTATATTCCGGATGACAGATCGGTTCCAGCAACATTAAATTCAACCTTATGAAGACCTGAACCTTTGATATCATCAACCAGTACTTTTACAACTTCTCCTGTTATGCTGAATACGGTTAATTTAACTCTGCTCTCGTACGGAATATTATATGTAATTGTAGTAGACGGATTAAACGGATTAGGATAATTCTGAACGAGAGTGTATTGTGAAGGTGAAGAGTATTCACTCTCATCAACATTAACTGTTCCGCCTAATGCCTGGATTGATTTTGTTAATACATCAATTGCAAACCTTGGGTTGTGCATTCCTTTACTTCCATCATAAGCAATCAATTGGTAATTGAAGTATGCTTTCTTTTGATCGTCTTCTGTAATAGCAGCATAATCAATTGAATCAATGCCAACAGGAGGCAGCCATATTCTTAATAATTTTTCTAGACCTGCTATCTCTTCAGGGATACTTTCAACTGTTCCATCATTATCAAAATCTACTGCTGCTTTGAAATCATTCCAGCTTTCGATTTCACCATGGCAGGGTACGCAGGCGGCAGTATGGTAATAATCATTTTCTTCATCATAAAGATTAAAGGAATGTCCGCCCACTCTATCTCTTGTAACAGTTCCGGTATCGGTGGTTGCATACATGTGGCAGTCTGCGCATGCGTTTATTAATGCAATTTTATGATAGCCGCTTGTATAAGGAACACCATTGAATTCAGCAGCATTTTGTCCTAACAGAACATCAGCCTGAACTGAATGATGGGGTCCCCAGTGCGAATTTACAGTTGTAGAAATAATCTCAACATTATCTTTTCTTGCTTTATGGCAATTCATACAAATCTGTCCTGTTCCGCCAATATTATATTCGTAGCCATTTGCAAGAACATTTTCTCCTTCAGGGGTATAACGAAGTGAGTATGCATTATCATTTCCGTGAGGATCGTGGCATGCAGCACAGGTAATATTTTTTAACTGATATGGTTTCATACCAGTGGTATTTGTAGTTAAACCTTTGGTGAAGTTTACAAAACCCTGACCATCATGGCATCTTATACAATTACCCAGACTATTATTTTGAGATGATGAACCCTGGGCAAATGAATTGGACCATATTACTTCTGAGTGAGCAGAATTTTCAAACTCAGAATATTTATTATGTCTCCATGGTTCATCGTGACATTGAGCACAATTTCCAGCATCTACCGTAATACCTATTTTCTCGGGATGACCACCATAAGCATGCTCTCTACCCGGGCCATGGCAGTTTTCACAACCGATAGTTGCATGATTAACTAATCCAGGGAAATATTGTTTTAATGAATCAAACATATTTGTATTTGAAGGCGGAACAAAACTCCAGCCTAATGCTTCGGCTATATCATCAAAACCATTATTGTGTGCTTCTATATTATGATCATAACCTGTAGTGTGACATTTCATACAGCTTGTACTGTAATGTGTACTTGTTTCCAGTTCACGCTGAAAAACTATAGCGTGCCCGGAAACTTTCCATCTGTCAAAAATTTCAGTAAAGTCTTCCGGACCAGAGGAGTGGCAGCTCATACATTGCGGGAATGTAGCGGTTGTTCCTTCAAATTTTCCGACACCAACATATTCTGAACTGTAAATATTAATTGTTGTATCGGCACTTCCTCCGGCTGTTGATATAGATAGACCAACAACGTAAGTTCCAATAACATCCGGTTTGAACTGTACCCATGTAGGATTAATTATTTCTAAATCTGCTGTGGAGGATGCAGGTTTAGAAATTAAGGTAAAGGTGGCAGAACTAATTGGTTCGTCATTACCAATATTCCAAGCGGAGAGATATACGTAGGTTTGATTTGGTA
>DASRQG010000225.1:0-8401 GCA_035645995.1 Mariniphaga sp.
ACGTATTGAGAAGGATGAGTTCAGATTAACTTCTGCCCATGCTTCATGTATTGAGGTTGCAAAATCCTCATTGGTCACCAGTTGAGGTTGGCTGCCCCAGTAACGAACATCCTGAAGCACCAGTTTGGTATGGATGCCATCAAAGCTGTATAATGCATTTAGCCGGGTACGTTGAGTCGTTGCAACAGACATTTCCTGACCTTCAGAAGCCAGGGTTTTATACCCCCGGCTGAATTCAGTACGAGGCCTGAACTCGCCGGAGAGTAAGAATTGGGCTTGTGCTTTTATATTCAGGAAAAAGAAAAACAGGATAACACCAATAACAGATTTATTCATGTTTTCCGCATTAATAATTAATTTGGATATACTTCACCCCATGAAGATTCTCGTTCTGCAGATATTTTATCCCATTCCGGAAGTACTGTTTCCCTAAATTTCTCTTTATCGTCATGTAGTTTTTCCATTGGCAGGCCAATGAATTCCTGCGCTTTTGCTTTTGTGGAAATATCAGGATAAGGAATTTCTTCATTATGCCCCAGATCTGAAAGTAGTCTGGCCAGTTTAAGCCTTGTTTCCTGAGCAATGGTAATTCCGTTTCCAATAATGCGGCTTGTTTCGAGCGGAGCATGGAAAGAAGCGCCATGAGAGGCAGCAGCATAATCCCAACGCCATTGTGCATGCCTTATTCCCCACAGGATATCATTCATTTGTTGTTCGGTAGCCCCCAGCTCCCATGCTGTTTTAGCCTCAACATGGGCTCTTACAAGTAACTGTTCGAGAATATTTCTTGTTTCAATAACACGATCCTGATTATGGTATACGCTTCTAATGAGTTCGTCAGTTTCCTCGCGGTGGCATACCTGACAAGAGCTGGACATATTTTGCAGAGGAGATGTCATTTTATGGTTCGTAAACTTTTGGCCTCCTTCACTCATAAATGGCATATGACAATCGGCACAGGATACGCCTCTTCGGGCGTGAATTCCTGTCATATAAATTTCATAATCGGGATGTTGTGCTTTAAGCATGGGAGCACGGCTAAGGGCATGAGTCCAGTCAGCAAACTCCAGGCTATCATAATAGGCTTCCATTGCTTCCACAGTAAAACCGTTATCCCAGGGGAAGACAAGATATTGTGCACCATCTGCAATAGTTTTGTCGAAATAATATTCTACATGGCATTGAGCACAGACAAGGCTTCTCATATCCTGGTGACTTGATTTATTCACATCTCTTCCCATTCGGTCGAATGCTTCTATCAGAGCTGGCCGGGTAATTGTAAGGTTCATAGTTCCTGCTTCATGGCAGTCTGCACAACCAATACGATTAGCTATCTCCGGGCCCATCTCTGCCCATGTTTGGGAATAGAAGGCAGCTGCTCCAATTTCATTCATAACACGTGGTACATCGGGGCTTTTGCATGTCCAGCAGGTAGCGGGCTGAGGGCCCTCACCAGGATCCATAGGTGCTCCTGTACGCAGGTTTTCTCGAATGTCATTGAGTGAGTAGAAATGTCCCCGGGCCTGAGTATAATCTGCAGAGAACAGATATCCCGCCCACATTACGACCATAGCAGGATGACGTTCCAGCATATCAATTGGTGCATTGCCATTGTATTTGCTCATGAAGGTTGAGTCGGCTGTAGCATAATATGATTGATATTCACGTGGATAATTTTCACCCCATACTTCATTGCGTGGCTCAAATTGTGAAACAGGATTACGTGGTACATTCACATACGAAGCCTCCATCCTTCTTTCAACAATTGACGCAGCGAGCAATCCCAGTAAAAATACAATAATGATAGTAATCAGGAATAATACCCATGCAAGCCAGGGGCGTTTTTCTGTCATTTCACTTATAGTCCTCATATGTAGTCTTTTTTGGTTATATATTTTCTAGTTTTAATCTTTTAAATTCCGAAGCCAACGGGGCACCGGAGAGGCAGGTAGAGGTACTTGCGCATTGGGGACACTCGAAAGGCTATTTACTCTGCCATGAGGTACTTCTCTGTGGCATTCAACACACCTGCGTTCAGTCATATGAATTTCATGATTCTCTACTGAAGCATTTAATTTAGGGTCAATCAATAACTGGTTGTGACATCTGATGCAGTTATTGTGTACCACCCTTTCACCAGCAGGTTTGATGAAGATTACCTGAGGCTCTCTTCTTAGTGTGAATATGGTTGCATGTCGCATCCCATCTTTGGCTTTAAAAAAGTAATGGTTAAAGATGTTGTTATGAGGTACATGACAATCATTACAGGTAGCTGTTTCCCGATGTGAACTATGGCTCCAGGTAGCATACTGCGGGGCCATGATATGACAGTTTGTACAGGTTTCCGGTTTGTCAGACAGGTAGGAGTGTGCTTTTGATACATAAAACAGAAATAAGACCAGTCCGAGTAGTAAACTTGTAGCTATCATTACCGGGAACCTCCATTTAGCAGGAGGAAGAAGCTTTTTCAGCATAATTATTATACGGATTAAGTTAGTTGCACTTTCTACTTTGGTTTCTTAATTATTATGTCATTTAAGATACAAAGAAATAATTGAAATGGTTCGTTGTAACTTTCTATTTATAATTAGATTAAATAATTGTTGTTTTATGTTTTATTAGGTTGGATTAAACATGATATTTTGTTATTCATTCTTTTATTTAAATGGATTTGTAATTGACTCATATAAAGAAATAGAAAATTAAAGTTCAATATTATTTTTAGAAGGTGAAAGTTCACATGAAAGAGAAATGGATTGAATATGTCAATGTTAAATATATTAATAGGTTGGTATGTAGTGGAATAGCAATATGAATGATATCTTAAGTTGAAATGATGAAATACTGTTGTATTTTTGTTCTAAAATTTAGTTTTAAAAAATGAACGACGACAAAAAAATCATCTTTTCGATGTACAAGGTGAGTAAGACATACCCACCTAATAAAACAATTATTAAAGACATTTCCCTTTCTTTTTTTCTGGGAGCTAAAATCGGAATTATCGGGTTGAACGGTTCGGGTAAATCAACTTTATTAAGAATAATAGCCGGTGAGGAAAAAAACTTCAATGGAGAGCTGGTATTTGCACCAGGGTATTCTGTTGGGCTATTAAAGCAGGAACCTGAGCTTGATGAATCGAAGACTGTGATTGAGGTGGTTAAAGAGGGAGTTCATGAAGTAGTGGATGTGTTGGCTGCTTATGAATCTATAAATTTGAAGTTTGGCCTGCCGGAAGTGTATGAGAATCCGGAGGAAATGGATAAGCTGATGGATGAGCAGGCGAAATTACAGGAACGCATTGATCAGACTGATGCCTGGAATCTTGATGCACGTTTGGAGCGGGCGATGGATGCACTTCAGTGTCCACCTAATGATCAGCCCATAAGAGAGCTCTCAGGAGGTGAACGTCGCCGGGTAGCATTATGTCGCTTATTATTACAGGAGCCAGATATTTTACTGCTCGATGAGCCTACGAACCATTTGGATGCTGAAAGTATTCAATGGCTGGAAATGCACCTTGCACAATATAAAGGGACTGTTATCTGTATTACCCACGACCGGTATTTTCTGGATAATGTAGCGGGATGGATTCTTGAATTAGACAGAGGACAGGGAATTCCATGGAAAGGGAATTATACATCGTGGCTGGAACAGAAGGCAAAGCGACTTGAAATGGAAGAAAAAGGAAGCCAGAAACGTAAAAAAACGCTGGAACGTGAGCTGGAGTGGGTGAGGATGGCTCCTAAAGCCCGGCAGGCAAAATCAAAAGCTCGTTTGCATGCCTATGATAAAATGGTTAATGAAGATGTAAAACAAAAGGAAGAAAAGCTGGAAATTTTTATTCCTAATGGTCCACGTCTCGGTGATAAGGTTATTGAAATGGAAGGCGTTTCGAAAGGTTTTGGCGACAGGTTACTTTTTGAAAATTTGAGTTTTAATTTGCCAAAATCCGGAATTATTGGGGTGATAGGTCCTAATGGTGCAGGAAAAACAACATTGTTTAAGCTAATTATGAAACAATTTCAACCTGATACAGGTAATATTGAAATTGGTGATTCGGTTAAGATAAGTTATGTTGACCAGACACACCAGGCTATTGATCCGGAAAAATCTGTTTTTCAGGTGATCTCCGGTGGTACTGAAACCATTATGCTTGGCAATCGTCAGGTGAATGCAAGAGCATATGTGGCACGATTTAATTTTACGGGTGCAGATCAGGAAAAGAAGTGTGGTGTTTTATCAGGTGGGGAGAGAAACAGGTTGCATTTAGCACTCGCTCTGAAATCAGAAGGTAATGTACTCTTGCTGGATGAGCCTACTAATGACATTGATGTTAATACACTTCGAGCTTTAGAAGAAGGGCTTGAAAACTTTGCAGGATGTGCTGTAATAATTTCTCACGACCGCTGGTTCCTTGATCGTATTGCTACCCATATTCTGGCATTCGAAGGAGAATCACAGGTTTATTATTTTGAAGGATCTTTTACCGAATATGAGGAAAACCGGAAAAGGCGGCTTCAGGATTCATCTCCTAAGCGATTTAAGTATAAAAAACTGCAATAATAAAGAGGCTGCCATTGATAAGGCAGCCTTTATTTTAATATCAAAACCTTATACTTTAATGGTTTCTTTTCAATGATGTTGAATTTTTCTACTTATGTGGTTGACATTTAAAAAAGAATTTAACACAAATAAAACAGGCCATTTCATAATTAATATGAAATGGCCTGATCATATAAGTATATTGTTTTATGATAAGCTTCTTAATTCTTACTTTTCATTAGCACCAAGAACAGTTTTACCTTCAAGTTGTGGTTCATCTGCTCTTTTGGTTACATTGCTTCCTACAACACCGTAGAATAACAAATAACCTAATCCGAAAATAATTACCCAATAGCTTGCCTGGTATGATGCTACGTCAGCAACCCATCCCTGAATTGCAGGTAGAATACCTCCACCACAAACTAATACCATGAAAATACCTGATGCAGCAGCAAGATATTTGCCAAGCCCTTCAACTGCAAGGTTAAATATTGCACCCCACATAATAGAAGTACATAAACCTACTAATGCAAGGAACAAAAACTTAATCGGGACAGGTACTAATCCGAATTGAATGGCACCCCCTACCACATTAAATGCAGGCATAGATACCGTTGTTGCTTCAGGCCAGAAAATTGCCATTAATACAAGGATTAAACCAAAGCCGGAAGCTGAACTTAGCATACTTTTACTAGAGATTTTATGTCCAAAACCGGCTCCAAATAATCGGCCAACTAACATCAGCAGCCAATAGAAGCCAACAACACCACCGGCAATACTTGTTGCGATACCGAATCCGGGTGTATCTCTTCCTTCGAGGATACGTTGAGCACTTTCATATGCATCCTGACTAACCTCAGCAGTAGCACCCTGGTTATTATAGCTGTTTATAATCTCCTGCGACTGCTCAATAGTCGGGGTAGTCATGTAAAGGTTAGCAATTCCGGGAACACCTACCTCAACACCTACGTAAACAAAAATTGCAATAGCACCGAGAACAAAATGACGGAATTTTAAAGCTCCTGACATAAGGTTACCCAGTGGTTCGTTTGGTTGATCAGCATGAGGTTCAGGAATAGAAGCAGCCCACATGATAAAAAATACAAGGGCAAATACTCCCATTGCGATGTACATAATTGGGAATACATCTGTAATCCTTGCTTTTGTAGCTTCACCAATCAGGATACCAACAAATACTGGAGTGAAAGTAGCCATAACTGAGTTAAAAGAACCACCCACCTGGATGAGCTGGTTGCCTCTGTTACCACCACCACCTAAGGTATTCAGCATTGGGTTAACCACAATGTTTAACAGACACATTGAAAAACCTGCAATAAAGGCCCCCAGTAGATAGACACCAAAGCTTTCGGCATGGCCCGATAAGTATTGGATACCTACTCCTACAAAACCAACTGCGATAGCAATCAGGGCGGTTTTTTTGTAACCGATTTTCTGAAGCAGTATACCTCCCGGAATTCCCATTACTGCGTAAGCAATGAAGTTGGCCAGGTTTCCAAGCATACCTAAAGAGTTTGGAACATTGAACTGGTTTTTTAGCACGATACCCATTGGTGCTGCCAGATTGGTAACAAATGAGATCATACCGAAAAGGAGGATCATCATAATTATGGGCAGAACATAACTTTTACGTTGATTCATAATCTTTGATTTTTAATATTAATTTATGGAATTATAAATTTCTTTGCGAATATATTATTTTAACGTGTTAGAAAAGTTTTTTTGAACCATCACTGATTTCAGCAACATAAATTTCAGCTTTCAAGCCTGTTTTTTCCTCATAGTTTTTACCAACCTGTTCTTTGAAGGTATCGATAGCTTCATCTTTCACCACGCTGACAGTGCAACCGCCAAAACCACCACCGGTCATTCTGGAGCCGATAACACCATCAATTTTACGTGCTTCTTCAACCATGGTATCCAGTTCAAATCCTGTAACTTCATAGTCATCCCGAAGTGAATCATGTGAAGCGTTCATTAATTCACCAAATCTTTCGAGGTTGCCATGTTTAAGTTGACGTACAGCTTCCTCAGTACGGGCTATTTCCCCAATAACATGACGTGCTCTTTTCTTTGCTGTTTCATCAGTAAACTTATCTTCTATTTGCTGAAATTCGTTTAGGGAACATTCAACCAATGCTTTGATTGGCTTTAGTATGTCGCTTATTTCCCTTACAGCCTCCCGGCATTCTGCTACTCGTTGATTATATTTCCCTGAATCGAGTTTGTGTGGGCTGTTTGTATTGCTGATTACTATCTTAGCACCTTCCAGTTCAACAGGTACAAGGCTATATTCAAGGGTATCGCAATCGAGGAAGATAGCATGGTTAGCTTTACCCATTCCTGATGCAAACTGATCCATAATACCACACATTACCCCTGCAAACTCATGTTCTGCCTTTTGAGCCATTTTTATGAGGTCAAGCCTTGGAAGATTAAAATTCCAGGTATCGTTTATAGCGACTGCACTTGCCATTTCTAGGGCAGCAGATGAAGAAAGGCCTGCACCATTCGGAACATTGCCATAAAAAAGTATGTCAGCACCCTGGTCAAAAACCAAGCCTCGTTTTAAAAACTGGGCAAACACTCCAATCGGGTAATTCACCCATTCTTTCCCAATGGGCTTGTTTAAATCTGAAACTGATACTTCAGTTTCAAAATCCATGTTTAGAGATGCAAACCGAACTGTTTTACGGGGTGTTTTTCGGATAAGGCAATAATTGCCAAAACTTATGGCACAAGGGAATACATATCCGCCATTGTAGTCGGTATGTTCGCCAATGAGATTAACCCTTCCCGGGGAAAAATAGCCATTAACTTTACCCTCTCCATATTTTTGGATAAACGCCTCTTTTAACTGATCCACTGTCATAATTACTTATTTTATTTGAATTAATAACCGGTAGGTACTGGTACGGCAAATATATGGTTTAAAAATAAAAAATTGGAATAAACAACACAATCTGTTTGGTGATTATAAGCTTTTTCTGACTATAAGCCGGGAAGGATTCTTAATTTTTCTTACTTCGGTATCGAAAATCATATTTGCCAGATTGTTTCCCATTTTCTTAAAATCAGTGGATATAGTAGTAATACCACCTGCTGCTACTTCTTTTAACAGGCAGTTGTTAAAAGAAACGATACCAAATTTTTTGCCAAGTTTGTATTTATATTTTTTTGCAATTTTTATTAACTGTACCATTTCATAATCTTTAGTAACAAACCAGGCTTCATATAAATTAGGCCTGTTTTCATGAATGGATTTTACTACCTCATATTTAATTTTGTTATCATTACAGAACTTTATGAATCCACCGAGGCGCTCAGCAGGTTGATGAACATCAGAATCAAGATATACCAGTTTCAGGTATTTTTTCAATAAGGATAACCCATTTCCCATAGCCTCATAAATATCATTTTCAAAATCCTGGTAAAGAGTTCTGTAACAATTTAATTCAGGCATAAACCGATCGAGGATAAATACTTTTTCACTGGGTAGCAAGGAAAGGATATTTTTGACTTCATCTGTACCTGTAGGCAGAATAATATAGGATGAGTATCTGCCTGCACATTCCTTAATAATGTTTCTGAATTTTTTTAGATTGAAATGATGGAAAAAAATTTCGACATGAGCTTTTCCTTCAAGAGAATGAATTAATGCATTATAAAAATCTTCCTTGAATGCATTAAATTCGTCGAGCATTACAAATACCTTCTCTTCCCTAAATGATCCGCTGGGGGTAAGATAATATCCCTTGCCGGGCAAACTGGTCAGAACTCCTTTTGATTTAAGTTCATTAAATGCCGACAGTACAGTATCCCTGCTTAAATTAAACTCTTT
>DASRQG010000226.1:0-3300 GCA_035645995.1 Mariniphaga sp.
CGTTCAAAGGTTGAAATGAAGGGTGACTTTGAATGGTTAGGCATTCTTCTTCTCTTAACAAATAATTTGATTGCAGGTTATGCAAATGTATTGGTATCTAAATCACCATCCTCACTTTCTCCTCTTACAATCAGTTCTTCCACCCTCATCATAGGTGGGTTAATGTTGTTTATAGTCTCTGTTCCTGTAGAAGGAATTACTACCGGCCCATTCCCTCCGGAATATTTTGCCGCACTGGCATGGCTTAGCTTCTTATCAGCGGCAGCTATTTCAATATGGTTTGTTTTGCTTAAACGGCCGGGGGTTAAAGTATCAATTCTAAATGTCTGGAAATTCCTGATTCCCGTATCCGGGGCAATCTTAAGCTGGCTGATGCTTGAGGATGAACATCCTGATTTAATATCTATTATTGGCATGGTAGTTATTGCCCTATCATTGATAACCTTAAGTATCTCTAACCGTAGGCAGTTAAATCATGAAAAGGCCTCAATGGCAAACAATCCTGCTTAACTATATTATTAATCCAATACAAGCAATTCAATTTTCCTGAAATCAGTAGGATGACTTTCTGCCTGTATAGAGATGGTACCTTTTGAAATTATTTTATTACCGTCTGCCGGCAGTAGCTTCTCATAATTTTCATCACGAGGATCAAGTTGGGGCTGTTCATATTGCATCACTTCTTTCCCATCAACAAAATGTTTTATTACCTCCCCGCCTCTCACCTCAACTTCAACAGAAACCCATTGATCACCATGATAGGTTTCTGAATCAGAATTGGTACAATGATCTTCAATCAAGGTTCCATTCATAACAACAT
The DNA here is from genome assembly GCA_035645995.1 of Mariniphaga sp. Taxonomy (GTDB): domain Bacteria; phylum Bacteroidota; class Bacteroidia; order Bacteroidales; family Prolixibacteraceae; genus Mariniphaga. The sequence goes on from DASRQG010000226.1 coordinate 821, forward strand.
TTGTCCCCGGAGTACAAAGATTCATGGTAGAGCGTTCTCCTTTTCCACTACCACCTAACAACTGTACCTCTATGGATACCGGAAAATCCTGATGCAGCTCCATCGATTCTGCTGACTGTCCATGCAGCATCAATCCATTATTCCTAAAAGCCCAGCCTGGACCTCCATTTACCTGCTCACCCACAAAACGATATTCAACACGTAGTCTGTAATGCGAAAATTCTTCCTTGTAAAACAGATGGCCAAATTGATTATCCCATTCCTCCCATTCATCATAACTTACACGCAATAATCCATCTTCTACTCTGAAGGTGTTGTTTAAATTATCACCAAGTTCATATCCGGCAAATTTAACAGACCAATCATTCAGATTTCTGCCATTAAACAACTGTATCCAGGTTTCAGCACTTTTATTATCCGCATCTTGTTTATTTTCAATCTTCTTTTGTTTTCCCCCTCCACAGGCTGTTACAAAAAGAACCATAAACACAATCACCTGTTTACATAGAAATGTTAGATTTATCATACCAGCATTTAGTTTTAACCTGTTTATACTTTAAGCTCAGGTAAAGTTAAAATAAAAATGAATTATGCAAAACATAAGCACTGTTATAAACCTTATGAACCACAGCATATTCGTTGGAGATGTTTATATTTGACTGCTTAAATAATATGATTTGGTGATATCATTTGGAATTAAATATGGATGGCTTTTCCTTCTTCTGGTTCTGCTGGCAGCCATTGGAATTATTCTATTAATGTATTACCGGAATAAAAACAGCAAAGAGCTTACAAGAGGGCAACGTACCCTGCTCATTTTCCTTCGCTTTATTTCATTTTCATTAATAGCATTCTTATTACTTTCCCCTTTCTTTCAAACTCTTAAACGAACAGTGCAAAGACCCTTGGTTATTGCTGCGTGGGATAATTCAAACTCCATTGTTTCAACAGAAGATTCAGTCTCGATATCTGAAGAGATTAAACAAATAAAAAATACGATCACACAAACACTGGGTGAAGAATACCGTTTGGTACATTATGTATTTGGACAGGAAACCAGTTTTGAAGGTGATCTTTCTTTTTCTGAAAAAAAATCGGATTATGGCAACCTATTTAGTACCCTGACTAACAACCACTTTAATGAAAAAATAGGGGCTGTAATTGTTGCAGGCGATGGCATTTACAATCAGGGGAGAAACCCCCTTAACATGATAAATAATAACACCTTCCCTGTTTATACAATTGGAATTGGTGATACTACTGAAACTACTGATGCACGGATACAAAATATAAGGGTGAACCGCACCGCATTCTCAGGAAATCGTTTTCCGGTAGAAATTGATGTAGTTTTATCTCAACTTCAAGATGTAACATTAAGTCTGTCAATCAGCGAGAATGGGCAACAAATTGCTGAAACTCTAATTACTGCCGGCAGTAACAATTCTTTTTCAACCCATAACTTTTTAATTGATGCCGGACAGCCAGGATTAAAACAACTCGTTGTTGAAATTGAACCTGATGAAAGAGAAAGAAATACTAAAAATAATCAATCTTCTTTTGTTGTGAATATTATGGAGGATAAGCAGAATATCCTCATATTATCTGCCGGACCTCATCCCGATATAGGAGCGATTGCAAATACACTTGAACAACAGGACTCCTATGATGTAACAGTCATACACGAAGAACCTTACCCGGCTGATCTATCTGATTTTAACCTTATAATCCTGCATCAATTACCTACAGCCGGAAAATCAATAAGATGGCTGACTTCTAACGAGCTTACAAAAATTCCTATGTTATTCATCATTGGGCCCAAAACACTTATTCCTCAGTTTAACGCATTAGGAACAGGAGTAACAATTGAACCTTTACCCGGGTCACGGGAAGATGCCCAGGCTATTATCAATCCGGCGTTTGGAACTTTCACTCTTAGTGAACAATTCAGGGAATTAGTTCCAGGATTTCCACCGCTTCAAACCTTGTATGCAAACTATCACCTTGATCCTGATATCACCCCATTGCTCTACCAGAAAATTAAAAATATAGAAACAGGCAAACCTCTTGTTGCCACAGGAGTTCTAAATGGACGAAAAACCGGTTTTATTTTCGGTGAAGGATTATGGAAATGGCGCTTATATAACTTCTATACAGGACATACGCACAACCAATTTAATGAACTTATTAACCAATCGATCCAATACCTTGCACTCCGGGAAAATGAAGATAATTTTATTATTAACTTTGAACCTGTGTATGCCGAAACAGATGACGTGATCTTTACTGCTGAACTTTACAACGATGCTTTTGAACGAGTGACAGGTGAAGAAATTAATATTACAATCTCGAATGAATTAAATGATACTTTTCATTTTACTTTCGACACCCGTAATGATTCCTACTTTTTAAATGCAGGAAGGCTGTTTGTGGGAACATACAGTTTTGTGGGAGAAGTAGTGCTGGGGGAACAAAAGCATACG
>DASRQG010000227.1:0-5831 GCA_035645995.1 Mariniphaga sp.
AGAAATCGAGTCTGTAATTAATAAAATGCGCTTTGTTCTTGAGTCATTAGTTGTGGAGAAAAAAGGTAAACTGGTGGCAATGGTACATCTGAACATGGAAGAAGTTGAACAACAGTTTAAACATCTGAAAGAAGAAGCCAATCAATATTTCCAGGACAAAATAGATGAGATTTTAAAGGAGATACATAAAAAAGTGAACGATGAACTGAATAAATTCTCACGGTTGCAGGCCATTGTTCTCCAACCCACACCCTTTGAGAAAACTCCTACAAAGAAAATCAAACGTTTCTTATATGGATAGAAACAACTGACTTACAGGACATCAGGCCTTCACAGGAAGGAAGTGTAATAAGTTTGCCAACCCTGCCTTTATCCTCTTTATAAGATAAACTCACGGCTAAAGTCCTTTTTGAATTTCAACCCCCGGAATCAATTCCATTTTCTATGGTTGAAACAGGGTTTATTGTGAAATAAATACCCTCATGCCTCGTCATTTTTAATCCCGGCTAACTTCGTTAAATCCTCGTATCAACTTCGTGGTTTATTCGATCCTGATCGAACTTGTATCGAACTTGTATCGAACATACATCGAAGAAACCTTAAAGAAACGAAGATGCAGGCAACCCGAAAATCGGTAAATGACCCAATGATTTTCGCAGGCAGAAAAGCCTGCCTGGAGAAAAGTATTCCATTTATTAGTTATCTTTATTGAGAAACCTATTCATTCAACCAATTAAATGCCATTAAAATTTTAATTTTGTACTCTTAAATTATTTCAATGGCAACAGATTCGAGATATAGTGCCCGTGGGGTATCGGCAGAAAAGGACGAAGTACATCAGGCTATTAAGAACCTCGACAAAGGAATTTTCCCTAAAGCATTTTGTAAAATAATCCCTGACATATTAGGGGGTGATCCCGAATGGTGTAACATAATGCATGCCGACGGAGCCGGTACTAAATCGGCACTGGCTTATCTTTACTGGAAAGAAACCGGCGATTTATCTGTATGGAAAGGCATTGCTCAGGATGCCCTTATTATGAATATCGACGATCTGTTATGTGTAGGGGCAACCGATAACATATTGGTTTCATCAACAATAGGTCGTAACAAAAACCTTATCCCGGGTGAAGTTATTGCAGCGATCATCAATGGCACAGAAGAAATTTTGGAATCATTACGGTCGATGGGTATAAATGCCTATTTAACCGGTGGTGAAACTGCCGACGTTGGAGACATTGTTCGTACAGTTATTGTTGACTCGACAGTAGTTTGCCGGATGCCTCGTAAAGATGTAATATCGGCAGGAAATATTTCAGCCGGTGATGTAATTATCGGCCTTTCCTCATCGGGGAAAGCAACCTATGAAACCACCTACAACGGAGGCATGGGCAGTAACGGGCTTACCTCGGCACGGCATGACGTTTTTTCAAAATATCTGGCTGACAAGTATCCCGAAAGTTTTGACCCTGCTGTGCCTTCAGAATTAATTTATGCAGGCGGGTACAAATTGACCGATGAGATAGAAGGACTTGATATTGATGCAGGCAAGCTGGTACTATCGCCTACACGTACGTATGCACCGGTTATTAAAAAAGTGCTTGATCGATTCAGGAACGATATATCGGGAATGGTTCATTGTTCGGGTGGAGCACAAACAAAAGTTATGCATTTTGTTGACGATGTGCATGTGGTAAAAGATAACCTCTTCCCCGTTCCTCCCCTGTTTAAAATCATTCAGGAAGAATCGGGCACCGAATGGAAAGAAATGTATAAAGTGTTTAACATGGGGCACCGGTTTGAGATATACGTCAGGCCTGAACATGCAGGGGAAATCCTGTCAATTGCCAAATCATTTAAGGTTGATGCACAAGTTATAGGAGGAGTTGAGTCGTATAGTGGCAAAAAACTTACTATTAAAACCGAAATGGGTGAATTCATTTATTAATTAAGGTAATTAATAAACTGCACCATTTGTTTTTTTCATTTTTAAGAAGATAAGCAACTGATAGTAAGAAGAAAAATTGGTTGTAGCAGTAAAGAAAGGCTAACAAACGATTAATAAGAACGTTAATAATAATCCTGATTGGTAATAAAATAGGAATTTAAAAATAATGGCAGAATATACATTACTCGAAAAATATGAATCGATAAGGCACCGGTTTGAGGAGGTGCAACAACAGATTACTGACCCTGCGGTTATTTCAGACATGAAACGCTACGTAAAGCTGAACCAGGAATATAAAAGCCTTGAGAAACTTATAAAAGCCTTCAGGGAATACAAAAACATGGTTGAGTCCGTAAAATCAGGGAAAGAAATCCTTGCAGAAGAGAATGATCCGGAGTTGCGGGAAATGGCAAGGGAAGAGATAGAACTTGCCGAAGAAAATATTCCGGCTAAGGAGAAAGAAATAAAGATGCTGCTTGTTCCTGCTGATCCGGAAGACAGCAAGAATGCCATCCTTGAAATACGTGCCGGAACCGGTGGAGACGAAGCCAGCATTTTTGCAGGTGATTTATTCCGTATGTATTCAAAATTCTGCGAACGGAAAGGATGGCGCATGGAGGTTACCAATGTGAACGAGGGCACTGCCGGAGGCTATAAAGAAATAGTGGCTAATGTTACCGGAGAAGGCGTATATGGCATATTAAAATATGAATCAGGAGTACACAGGGTACAACGTGTTCCTCAAACAGAAACACAAGGCAGGGTACACACCTCAGCCGCAACAGTTGCTGTATTACCTGAGGCAGAAGAATTTGATGTTGAACTAAAGGAAGCAGATATTAAAAAAGATACTTACTGTTCTTCAGGGCCGGGAGGACAGTCGGTTAATACCACATATTCAGCAATACGGTTAACCCATATACCTACAGGCATTGTTGTAACCTGTCAGGATGAGAAGTCGCAGCTTAAGAACTTGGCTAAAGCGATGAATGAATTGCGTACCCGTATCTACAACATGGAATATCAGAAGTATATTGATGAAATAGCATCGAAACGAAAAACCATGGTATCAACCGGTGACCGTTCAGCAAAAATACGTACCTATAACTGGCCACAGGGACGTGTAACCGACCACAGGATCAACCTTACCATGTATAATCTTCAGGCCATTATCGGGGGTGAGATTGATGAAATAATAGAACAATTGATGCTGGAAGAGAATGCCCAGAAACTAAAAGAAGCAGATATTTAAAAACCCTACAAGTTCATCGAATGAATACAGAAGCACTCTTCCAACAGATCAGAAACAAGCACAGTTTTTTGTGTATCGGCCTCGATACAGATATAAAAAAAATACCTTCCTGTTTGTCGGATTCCACCGATGCAGTATATAGCTTTAACAAAGCCATCATTGATGCTACTGCTGAGTATGCTGTAGCTTACAAACCCAACCTGGCTTTTTACGAAAGCTTAGGTTATAAAGGCTGGCAAAGTTTGCAAAAAACAGTTGACTACTTAAAAGAAAACCATCCGGAAATTTTTCTGATTGCTGATGCCAAGCGAGGCGACATTGGCAATACTTCCAGTTTATATGCACATGCATTTTTTGAAACGCTGCAATTTGATGCAGTAACGGTTGCCCCTTATATGGGAGAGGATTCAGTCAGCCCATTTCTCTCCTACCCTGACAAGTGGGTGATACTTTTAGCATTAACATCGAATAAAGGAGCAGCCGATTTCCAGTATCTGAAAGATCAGGAATCGGGGAAACAGTTGTTTGAAAATGTATTAACAACATCGCAACAATGGGGCACCACCGAAAATATGATGTATGTGGTGGGAGCAACAAAAGCAGAGAAGCTTAAAGAAATCAGGCAGATCGTTCCCGATCATTTCCTGTTGGTACCCGGAGTAGGTGCACAGGGTGGTAGTTTGAAAGAAGTTGCCACAAACGGATTAAACAAGAAGTGCGGTTTATTGGTAAATTCATCGAGGGGAATTATCTACGCCTCTTCTGAGGCTGACTATGCAGAAAAGGCAGGTTTAGCAGCTAAAGAAGTACAACAAGAGATGGAGGAACTGTTAAAAGAAGCGGGGTTAATCTGATAAAAATAATAATGAATGCTCCATGACGCGGAGCACTCATTATTACAATTAAAGTTGTTAAACTTGTTGTGGCACCACGTATGGAGCCCTGTATTCTCTAGTCAACATCTTATCTGCTTCAGGATCGTTGACGAATTTCTCTGTTTCCGGATTGAAAGTCAGTACACGGTCGAGGCGATAGGCAATATTTCCCAGGTGAGCCAGTGCCGACGACAAATGCGCTGTTTCCACGGGCCCTGTCAATACTGATTTATCATGTTTACGTACAGCTTCAATAAAATTGGCAAAATGGCCGTCAGTACCCCCTGCGCCACGGTCGATACCGGAAGCTTCTTTAGCACCATCATCGCCCGATTTTCCGGGTTCCCGGTTTTGCCCCATATAGGTTTGGTACTTGCTGTAACCATCGATCACAAGAATACCTTTATCGCCATAGAAAATATTACCGACTGTAACCCCTTCTTCAGTATTTGTACACCAGTGACGCACTTCGAACTGAATAATTTTCTGTTGCTCGGGGTAGTAATAAACTGAGGTAAGCACTTCGGGAACTTCCTTAGCATCGTCCCAAAGGAATTTACCACCCATAGAAGTAATTTTTGTTGGCAGGCCCACATCGAGTCCCCACATACACATATCGGTTTCGTGGATTCCCTGATTACCAACATCACCATTACCATAATCCCACAGCCAATGCCAGTTATAATGGACGATATCGCGACTGAAAGGACGTTTTTGTGCAGGCCCTGTCCAGATATCATAATCCAATCCGTTGGGAACAGGTTCAACTCCTTTACGCCCGATGCTTGGCCTCCATCTGAAAACCAAGCCACGTGCCATATAAACATTGCCTATGTATCCATCGCGCAAAAGCTGCACTGCTTCATTAATTGCAGGTGAACTTCTTAATTGGACACCATGCTGCACTATCCGGCCGTATTTATTAGCCGCCTCTACCATCTTACGGCCTTCCCACACATTGTGAGAACCCGGTTTTTCGACATACACATCTTTACCGGCCTGGCATGCCCAAATTACACTTAATGCATGCCAATGGTTGGGTGATGCAATACTTACCACATCAATGTTCTTATCATCCATCACACGGCGCAAATCCTGTTCAAGTTTTACATCTTTGTTGTATTTTTCTTTGAAGGATGCTTGGTTTTTCGCCAGGACATTCATGTCAGGATCGCACATTGTAACTACCTGTACATTATTTTGAGCCATCAGGCCGCTGACATGACTTTTGCCACGCCCGTTTAAACCCAATACGGCTGCATTTATTCTGTCGTTTGCACCAAAAGCACTAGCCGGAATAATGGTTGGAGCTGCCAGAACAGCAGCTGCTGCTGCGGAGTTTCTTATGAAAACTCTCCTCGATTGTTTACTCGTCATGATAAATCGGTTTGAATTAATAGGTTAAAATTAAGAAAAAAGTTGAAGAATTGCATGTTTTGGTTCATCTGTTGATGAAAAACATTATTTCTTGCTTTTCGGCAGAAAAAAATGTTCTGCCCGAGGACAGACAACCTCTGTTAATTATCATGCCGATGGCAGGATAAGTTCAAAAGTAACACCCGAAGGTACCAACTCCTCCAAATTTAATTTAGATCAAATAGAAATTAATTTAATTAAAACCAAAAAGAAAATTAAACAACACCACAAGCAACAAGGATTACAGATATTATGATCGCGCAAGCCTGATTATATCCTTTAATTTATTTCCATTATACAGGGTTACCTTTTTTCGAAAAACAGAATATATAATAAAAAA
>DASRQG010000228.1:0-7434 GCA_035645995.1 Mariniphaga sp.
GATTACTTCTGACAGGGATGGAAACTTTTCTTTTCCACTGGTCAAGCCGGGGGAATGGACTTTTAAGATCTATCCGAATAATTTACCTGAGGGCTATGAGGTTGAGGAGCAGCTCATGAAATTTAACTTAAATCCAGGCGACAGTCATTTTCAAAACATTGTACTGAAACCCATTAAAAGAAAGATTATTTTTAAACCTGCCGGAGACGGACTACAACTACTTAAGCCAAAAAACAATAATTAATGGAATTAACTATGAAAAGCGAGCATTTCAAATATTTAATAAAGTTAATAATGTTAATAAGTCCTTTTTTGGCATCGGGCCAATGGGGGAACAGGCATGTTGCTGTCAATTTTTCAATGCCTCAAATTTCATTAATAGATATTGAACCTGACAGCGACAACAGCATAAATTATACTATCCTGCCGGGGCATAATCCAGGCAGTGCTCCAGTCATTATTAACACACAATCAACACAATTATGGTTAAACTACACCTCATCACTTCCATCTTTTCAAGGTACCAGAATGATTACTGCTGAAATAGCTGATGGAAGTGCTCCGTCCGGATTTAAAATTTTTCTTGAGGCATCAGCCTATTATGGTAATGGGAAAGGAAAAATGGGAGCTCCGGCAGGGAAAGTAGAACTAACACAACACCCCCGGCCTGTTATTTCAGGTATAGGTAACACCTTTACAGGTGATGGAATAAATCATGGACATCGACTTAATTTTACACTTGAAGTTTCTAATTATGCTGATATTAAAAAGTCTGAGAATAATTCTTTCACAATATTATATACATTAACAGACAATTGATTTCGTATGATTAAAATATACCTTTTGTTTTTCCTGACAGCGTTTATTCCTATAACAGGTTTTGGACAAAAACATTCAATATTTGTTGATGGGGACATCAATTTCGACAACAGCTATCTTTCAATTACTGAGGCAGGTATGGATTATACAACCACAAACCCCTCAGAAGGCACCTTACAGCTTTCAGTTCTTTATACGCTGAAACCTGAAAACAATCCTAATTATAATTGGCGTGTATCTGTCCATGTTCAGAATCTGGAGTGGAATGAATCCTTGAAGATAAAAATAAGAAGAACCGGTAGTGGCCGGAACAAGAATAATTCAGGTAATCCGAAAATTTATGATGGTTTGGTTTATCAACCGGTCAGCAATACACCCATCCCTTTCTTCAAAGGGAAGGGGGAGATAATAGAGATACCGGTATCTGTTACAATTAGCGGCTATTCAGTTATTATGGGTGCCGGAGAATCCGAATCCAGCCTGATTTTTACTGTTTATGATGATTAATAAAACTACCAGCTAAATTTAATACCATGTTTCTCAGGATCAACATCCCATTTTTCAATAAGCCATCTTGCTGCACGAAGGTCATAACGATTCCGGTTCATTTCTGCTGATGACTTTATCATCTCTACGACTCCGGATTTAAGTTCATTGCTGTCATCGTCCACACAATCTATAACATTTAATGCATGACATCTGGCAAATTCATTCTCTGAGGAAAGAATTGATAACAGGGCATCACGGGCAGCTTCTTTTTCTCCCAGATTATATAAAGCTTCAGATGCAACTGCTACCACATTAGGAGAATCATCATTTAAAACCTTCAGCAAATTCTTTTTAGCACCTTCTGCCTTTTCACCTAAAATAAGCAAGCCTGTTGCTCCCCAATAACGTATAGCAGGTTCTTCATTTTCTAAAAAGGATTGCAGTGTCTGCAGGTTTTCCTCTCTTCCGGTAGTAGCAATCTCAGCAGCATCTATAACTTGTTCCAGATCAATGTTCTCAATACGGAGAAAATCATAACGGGAGTTCTCTCCTGCCCTGTTTAAGAAATCAGCTTCAGGTATAAATCCGGTATCTTTTATACGGCTCACCCACTGGCGGTTTGCATTACGCATCCTTTCCAGCACTTCTTTATAATCAGGATCAGCAGCAAGGTTATTGACTTCCCAGTAATCATTCCGGGTATCATATAGTTCTTCAACGGGTTTTGTATTCCAAAAGGTACTTTGAACATCATTACATTCACCATTCATGTAGGCTTGTTCCCAAGAGCGTATTGAAGGTGCCCTCCAGAGGTACTCGAGGCGTTGGCCATAGATCCGGAAAGGCATATAATTGCGGATATACCGGTACTGGTTATCACGTACAGCTCTGCTCATATCGTAACGTTCATCCATTCGCCCTCTGAACATATAGGCATACTCAGGATCAGGAGATTTTTGGTCACCTAAAAAAGCATTCCCCTGAAGATAATCTGGCACAGGTATTCCTGCAATACTTAATAAGGTAGGCACAAGATCAACGAAACTTATAAGACGATCGATTTTAGAGCCAGTTGTTTCGGCCGGAAATAAATGCTTGTATTTTTCAGGTATCCTTACAATGAAAGGCACGCGTGTACCGGTTTCATATACATAACGCTTACTTCGTGCAAGAACACCTCCATGATCTCCGTAATAAAAAACTATAGTATTATCAGCCAGACCGGCATCCTCTAATTCCTGAAGCCTTTCTCCCACCCACTTATCCATATCTTCCACCTTATCGTAATATTGCGCCCAATCGTGTTTCACTGCATCTGTAGCAGGATGATAGGGAGCAATGGGTACTTCATTGGGATTATGCCTCAGGTTTTCATCGGGTATAGAATCATGAAGTGAACTTTCATGACTTATTGTACTATTGAAGACAGCAAAAAATGGTTTTCCTTCTGGCCTGTTTTTATAATGAGCTTTATTGCTGCTTTCATCCCATATTCGATTTGGATCTACCGAATTAGTATTATAATCTGTTTTTGAATTATTTGTACAATAGTAACCGGCTTCTCGAAGATACTCCGGATAAGTTTTAATGGTTTCAGATAAGGGATAACTACTACGCATATGTTGATTACCTCCCGAATTAGCATAAATACCCGTAAGAATGGTATTTCGTGCAGGAGCGCAAACAGGGGCATTAGCGTAGGCGTGAGTATATAAAAATCCCTGGGAAGCAAGCCTGTCGAGATTAGGAGTTGTAGCAAAATCATCACCATAACAACCAAGCATCGCACTGTTATCCTCGCTCGTTAGCCACAGAATATTAGGTAATTCCCGGGGTTCATTATCTATGCATCCGGCAAAGGTAGTAAAAAGAGCAAATCCTAATACAGAAGGCATAGAAAGGTAATTAAGCTTCATCATTTTTTAGTTTTAGCTGAATGAAATTCAAAGATATAAATTGTATTGGGGGAATAAATAATATTCAGAAAAAAATAAACTTCGGTTTATCAAATTATATTTATTATTAATCAGCGATCTAAAGGATTTAACTTGTTTCCTTTGCCACTTCAAAAAAAAGTTGTTTTTTGCACTTTCTCCTCTTTACAACACCTAAACCTTAGATTATCACAGTACAAATTCCTTGTGCAGAAGTACTGCATTAAGGGCTCATTTGCAATATTGAACTCGAAATGAATAAAAAGGAAACAAAAAAGAAAGATTTTTTTAAAAGGATTCTCGACAAGATTGAAGTAATTGGAAACAAGCTTCCGCAGCCTGTTACCCTGTTTGCAATTTTAATGGTGATATCCTTATTATTATCATGGATATTTGGAGGAGTGACAGTAGATCATCCGGGGAAAGAAGCCGGCATAACAGGTCCTGACGGGCAACCGGTTGATACCATTCAGGTAATCAATCTTCTGTCACGTGAAGGCTTTCAAATGATTTTTACCCGTATGGTTTCCACTTTTGCACTGTTTCCTCCATTGGGATTAGTATTGGTAGTTATGCTTGGAATTGGTGTAGCAGAATATACGGGGATGATATCAGTAGGGCTAAGGCTCTTTGTATCAAAAGTACCGGACACTATCATTACTTTTACAATAGTAGTTGCCGGAATGTTAAGTTCAGTTGCTGCAGATGCCGGATATGTAGTTCTGATTCCGTTAGGTGGGGCAATTTTTATGGGAATGGGCCGACATCCGTTGGCGGGGATAGCTGCTGCTTTTGCAGGAGTGTCAGGCGGATTTGGAGCAAACCTGATTCCAACAAGTCTTGACCCGATGATTGCTGCCTTTACTGAGCCCGCAGCACAAATCATTGACCCTGATTATACAGTCAATCCTCTCTCCAATTATTATTTAATGGCTGCCTCTGTACCTTTAGTAGGTTTGATTGGCACTTGGGTTACAGAAGGTATCATAGTTCCCCGTTTGGGACCTTACAAGCCGGCTGCCGACATACAAATTGAAGAAGAAAGTCCGATTACGCCTCTCGAAAGAAAAGCATTGAAATGGTCAATCGCTGCCACAGCCGCCATACTTGTATTATTTATGCTTACCATTATTCCTGAAAATGGGTTACTCAGAGGGGAAGTTGATCCGGCAACAGGATCCAGAAGCTTTAGGCCATTTTACGATTCACTGGTGCCTATCATGTTTATTACCTTTTTTGTAGCGGGTCTTGTTTTTGGGGTAGTTGCTAAAACAATCAAGACTGACAAAGATGTAACCAACATGACAGCGAAGAGTATGTCAACCATGGGTATGTATATTGTGATTGCATTCGTTGCCGCGCAGTTTGTTGCTTACTTTAACTGGTCGAACCTTGGAAGTGTGCTGGCAGTAAAAGGTTCTGATGTTCTTAATGCGATAGGTTTTACCGGAGGGCCGTTACTTGTAGCATTCATAATTGTTGCCTCCCTGGTAAACCTGGTTATGGGAAGTGCCTCTGCGAAATGGGCTTTACTGGCACCAATCTTTGTTCCGATGCTCATGCTAATGGGATTCTCTCCTGAAACAACCCAGGCGGCATATAGAATCGGCGACTCCTACTCAAATATACTGACACCATTATTGCCTTATTTCCCTCTTGTAATTGTATTTGCACAAAAATATGTAAAGGACGTTGGAATAGGTACCCTCATCTCATTAATGATACCATTTTCAATTGCTTTTGCACTTGTCAGAATACCGATGCTTTTAATCTGGATTTGGGCAGGACTCCCTTTAGGAGTGGAAGGACCTATTTATTATCACCCATAATTCTCTGAACACTGAAGTGGACAAATTAATGAACCACTGCACCAGAGAAATAGTCTACGATTAAGTCTGAATGATTATTAATCACAAGTACAAGATTCAAGGCAATCAACAATCTGACTTAAAATCTCAAATTTGAGGTAATAATAGGTACATTTCCCCTGGCGTCTGGAACACAGTACGCCTTTATCCCTGAGAATACCCAGATGATGTGAAGTGGTTGATTGTTCAATACCCAGCAACTCATGAATTTCAGTTACTGTTAACTGTTTTCCTCCTTCAAGGTGCTTTAAAATAGCAATTCGCATAGGATGTGCAATTGCCTTTAACATAGTGGCTGCCAGTTCTAATTTGTTTTCATCCAAAAGTTTTACTTCTGTCATTTTTATTTTCTTTAAAAATGCAAATATATAAATATTTAAGGTTATTAACATTAAAGATTAATCGTTAACTTGAAGGATTCAGCTAAGTTTCAATTATTTTATAATTTTCTGCATATAATTTAACAAAATTATTATAAGTTCGTTTATAATATCAGAACAACTGAAAGACCGCATGTCGAAAATAGATACAATAAAAGCACCTATTGAAGAGGAGCTAAAAAATTTTGAACCATATTTCAAACGTGCTTTAAAAAGTGATGTGCCTTTGCTTGGTACCATTTTAAATTATATTTATAGAACTAAAGGGAAACAGATCAGGCCGATGTTTGTATTCCTTTCAGCTAAATTACATGGCGATACCAACGAGTTTTCTCATCTTGCAGCATGTTCTGTTGAATTACTTCATTCAGCTACCTTGGTACACGACGATGTGGTGGATGAATCATATGAACGGCGTGGCACTTTTTCTGTAAAAGCATTATGGAGAAATAAACTGGCTGTATTGGTAGGTGATTATATTCTGGCAAAAGGTTTATTGTTGCAACTGGAGCATAAAAAATATAACTTTTTACATCTTATTTCCCGGGCGGTTCAGGATATGAGTGAAGGTGAAATACTTCAGGTAAAGAAAAGCAGAAAGTTAGATATCGATGAAGACACCTATTTTGAAATTATAAGAAAGAAAACAGCTTCTCTTATTGCAACCAGCATGGCGATAGGTGCAGCTTCGGTTAGCGATAATGAAGAAATTCCTGAAAAAATGTACAGCATTGGTCAGAATGCAGGTATTGCATTTCAAATAAAAGACGACATATTCGATTATCAGGAAAAGGGGATTATAGGCAAACCTACCGGAAATGATATCAAAGAAAAGAAAATCACATTGCCACTCCTTTATATTCTCAAAAATTCAGAGTCAAAGGAGCGAAAAAGAATACTTGGGTTGATAAAACATAAAAACAACCATAAAGCGGTTGTAAAAGAGCTCATTCAATTGGTTACTGACAATGGAGGAATTGAATATGCAACTAAAAAAATGAATGAGTTTAAACAAAAAGCAATCGACGGACTACTTGAATTTCCTGAGAGTGAAGCCCGAACTTCCCTCATTGAATTAATGAATTATATCACCACAAGAGAAAAGTAGGCGGTTTATTTTTATTTTAGCTTATCATTCTGTTGATGCCTGTTTTTATCACGCAGCGTCTTTTTCTCCATATTCTTTTGAAATGCTTCATTCAGATCTACTCCGGTTTGGTTTGCAAGACAAATTAACACCCAAAGCACATCAGCCATTTCATCTGCAAGGTTATCCCGCTGTTCACCTTGCTTGAATGACTGATCTCCATATTTACGGGCAATAATACGTGCAAGTTCACCAACTTCTTCAGTAAGTATAGCCATGTTGGTTAATTCACTGAAATATTTTACTCCAACCTCCTTAATCCATGCATCTACCAGTTGCTGAGCTTCAGCTAATGATATATTTTGCTTGTGCTTCATTGCTAAAAATCTTTCTGTTTTGAATCAATTATTATTGTAACAGGCCCATCATTCACCAATGAAACCTGCATCATTGCTCCAAATTTACCTGTCCCAACTTTCTTTCCTAATACTTTTTCAATTTCATCTATAAACTTTTGATACATAGGTTCTGAGAAATCAGGCCTGGCTGCACGGATATATGAAGGGCGATTTCCCTTTTTTGTATTAGCATGCAAAGTAAACTGGCTTACAACAATTATTTCTCCATCAACATCTGCTAATGACAGGTTCATCACTCCATCCTCATCATTAAACAATCTAAGTTGAATAACTTTCTTCGTCAGCCATACTATATCATCCTCCTTATCAGCATCTTCAATGCCCAGCAACACCAATAAGCCTTTTCCAATCTTTGATATCACAACACCCTCAACGGATACACTTGCTTCTGATACTTTTTGAATAACAGCTCTCATACACTTTCCAATATTATTATTT
>DASRQG010000229.1:0-4507 GCA_035645995.1 Mariniphaga sp.
ACCGGAAACAATTTCCTGATGTCATAAATATCAGGGGAAATGATCCGGCAGATTTATTTTTAACTGTGAATTTTATTGAATCAGAACCAATAAAAGCTGAGCGAGTATGGAAAAAAATCCAGCAGTTGATGCCATTACCTATAAATCAAATAATATACTATGCCTTTCTCTCCGAAACGAAAGGCATTGAAATGAGTATTCTTCATTTTTGCCGCCGATTGTTTCAAAATGAAAAAAATGTTTATACAGATTTTGGAGATAATGATGTATTAAAAATCGTTCAGGTTGCTCGGAAAGTAAAGAGAGAGGCTGCACGTATAAAACAGTTTGTACGTTTTCAGGAGGCAAAGGATGGGATATATTTCAGTGGTATTGAGCCAATTTATGATGTTTTACCGCTGGTAGTAAGTCATTTCAAACACCGCTACCTGGATCAGAAGTGGCTGATTTATGATCTGAAACGGAATTATGGTGCTCATTATGATTTAAAAACAATTGATGAGGTGGAACTAACGAGCATAGAACTCAATCAACAAACCGGACAAATTAGCAAGAATGTGTTGAAAGAAGAAGATGCATTATACCAAACACTATGGAAGTCGTATTTTGAAAATATTAATATAGAAGAACGAAAGAATTTAAGGTTGCAGCGACAAATGATGCCAAAAAGGTTTTGGAGGTATTTAACTGAGAAGCAATAGAGTGACCATTTAATCATCCTTTTATTCAATATATTTGTTGTAAATATTATACGCACACAAATAAAGAAAGATAAAAATGAAAATTAATTCCCTTTTAGCAGCTATTACTGTCGGAATATCATTGATTGTTACTGGTTGTAATGATAGTGATTCGTGGGTTGAAGAAGAACTAAACAATACCACATGTAACAGTAATTTGGCTACAATTTTATCTTACAATAACACAATTGGAGTTGTAACAAATGCAGGCAATTCAAATGATGATACCTTTTATATTCGGATTAACAATCCAGATACGTTGCAGGCAACAGAATATTGTATACCATGTAACCTGCCTGATAAATATAAAATGGAGAATCTTCGGATCCGGTTCAATGGGGATTTGAAATCGATGGCAGGAGTAATTCATGAGCCGGGAGAAGAATTTTTGATCATAGCTCAACCTATTACATTAACTCGTTTATGGGTTATTGAATGACTAAGCTTAATTACATAAAAAACCTGACACACAAAAAAAGATGTCAGGTTTCTAATGATAAAAGCTTTGTATTTTAGTTATGTTCTTTTTTCGTTTGTGGGAGAATCAGATTTAGAATGATTCCGACCAATGCAGCCAGTCCAATTCCTGCAAGAGAGAAAGTTCCGTATTGGATAATAGCACCACCGATTCCAACAGTTAACACAATAGAAACAATAACCTGATTTCGTGTATCAGAGATATTGGTTTTTGATTCTACGAGTGATTTTATTCCGATAGATGCAATCATTCCAAATAACAGTAGCATAATCCCCCCTAATACCGGAGTAGGAATAGATTTGAGAAAACCACTTATTTTACCAATGAATGCAAATAAAATTGCTGTTATAGCTGCAATTCTTAATACGAAAGGATTTGTAACTTTGGTAAGGGTTATAGCACCTGTGACTTCCGAATAAGTAGTATTGGGAACACCACCCAAAGCTCCTGCAAATGCTGTTGCAATACCATCTCCTAATAAGGTTCTGTGGAGGCCGGGTTCTTCAACGAAATTTTTGTTACATACACCGCCAATAGCATACATGTCGCCAACATGTTCAATGATAGGTGCTATAGCAACCGGAATTAAATAAAGTATTGCCTGCCAATGGAATTCCGGGACTGTAAACTGTGGAATCATAATCCAGGTAGAATCATGAATTGCCGAATAATCTACTTTTCCCCAAATTGCAGCAGCCAGATATCCAACAATAATTGCAATAAAAATAGGAATAAGCTTTGCCATCCCTTTGCCCCAAATAACTACAATAACAGCAGTTAATAGAGAGATAACTGCAAGTGTCCAGTCGTTTTTAGCCATATCAACTGCAGTGGGAGCCAGTGATAAACCTATGATCATAATAACAGGGCCTACCACTACGGGTGGGAAAAGGCGCTCGATAAACCGGATGCCACGTGCTTTAACAATTGCAGATACAATACCATATATCAATCCGACAGCAATAATTCCGGATAATGTACCTGGCCACCCGTACAATCTGGTAGCTTCAATTATAGGAGCAATAAAGGCAAAGCTACTGCCGAGGAACACCGGTATTTTTCCTTTTGTAATCATATGAAAAATAAGTGTTCCAATGCCTGCTGTAAACAAGGCTACTGAAGGGTCGATTCCTACCAACAAGGGTACTAAAACTGTAGCTCCGAAAGCGACAAAAAGAAATTGAATACCAAGAATAGTGTTTTTTGGGGTCAGCTGGTTGAAGAAAGATGATTTGGTCATTTTGATTGTATAAAATTTTCGGGTGCAAAAGAAGTGCTTTCTTTTTTCTAAATCAAATAAAGATTTTAACAATTATTGAGTACGCTAAAAATTTTATTGATTTTTTAAATTTATCACGGAGAAATTTTGAAATTACCCATAAAAAACCCGCTACCGGAAATAAGAAGCGGGATTTAAAGAGCAGATCATTAAACTTTTAATTAAGCAATTCTGCCGGGATTTCTTTAATAGGCCTGATCTGAATTGTGCGAATAAATAGTTCTGAACCTTCCGATTGAAGTTGTATTTTACCTGATTCAAGTGGTAAAACATTACCATTTTCTACAACTCCGGTATTTTTATTTACAACAGTTACATGACCATTAACAACGTGTACTGCTGTTCTGCCAACTGTATAAACATCCACGGTATTCCATTCACCTATCGGGTTTTCATAGTCAGCGGCTTTCTTTACTAGTTGGCCGTTGTGTTCAATGCTAAATTTTTTTACTTCACCACCTTTGTCATATCTGAAACTCCCATCATCTTCTACTACAGGTGCTTCGCAATAGGTGTTGTTCATCAGATAAGTATCACCCATGCGTTCATGCATTAGTTGGCATTCGATGTTGACCATCCAAGTACCAAGGGCTTCACCAAAATTACCAAAACTGTGGTATAATAATCCACTGTTGCGGTTTGAATACACTTTATCACCATATTTAAAAACGAGTTGCAGGTGATAATTTGCAAAAGTATCGCGTGATGCAAGAGAACCATTTACTTCACCAGTAATCTGTAAAAGTTTCTCTCCATTCTGTTCTACAACAGAAAATACTTTATCAGGAGTTGCTGATTTGGCCAGATCTTCATAACCTTTAATAGGAGAACCAAGATGCATGTCCCAGTTATTTAAATCTTCGCCGTTAAAAAGAGGTTGCCATGAATTGCCTGATTGGCAGGAGTACAAAAAAAGTGCAAGGATAAAAGGTACAATTAGATTTTTTTTCATGTTTGATTCTTTAGGTATTAAAAAACTGCCCTTTGTAAAGGGCAGTTAAAAATGTTTTTAAAAATTTTTGAGGTTATACTGTCTCCTCCTGAAGTAATTCTTTGGCTCGTTTCAGAATGGCAACATCATCGAGAAGTACAATACCGCCATTGGGGCCTGGCTCCATATGTATTCCTACTGCTGCACCGCTGGTGTAGTTTGCTCCCCCAAAATAATTCCTGACGGTTTCTTCTGTAACATCAAATTCCTGTGCTAACTTTTTAATAGAACCGTCAGGAAGGCTGTCTTTAATTTTACGCAGCTCGTTGAATGTGATTTTACGCTCCATAATGATGAATTTTTTAATATAGTGTATATAAATTATTAAAATGAATGACTCAGCATGTAAAATTAAAATTAAAAATGTAATTATAAACTTGAAACGCCGGGTATATTTTATTGTTTGGTTTTTATGCTGCTTTTTCTAAGGTTTTAGGAATTATTAGTATATGGTAACTGGTTGACAATTAGGAATTAGATATAATTAACAAATAAAGATATTTGTTAAATCAACCTACTGAAATTAACCTTTTTTAACCCCAGTTAAATATTTGGCTGAATAATACTATCATAGATTGCCTGGTGCATAGCAGGACGTAAATTTAGTTCGAATAAGGCGGAATTATTTCTGGTAGGGTGTACCCTGTTCGACATAAAAATAAAAAGTATTTCATGATCAGGGTCTGCCCATGCCATTATTCCAGTGTAGCCGGTATGACCAAAACTGTTTCTGCTACTACTGACAGCCGGATAAGCATCGATTAATTCCTTTTTATAATTGTTGATATAAGGCTTGTCGAAGCCCAATCCGCGGCGATTTTTATTTTCAGGGAACTGAATTCTGGTGAACTCTTCAATAGTTTTTTCTGAAATATATTGTTTTCCTGCAAAATAACCTTTTTGAAGATACATTTGAAAGATTTTTGCAAGATCACCTGCGGTACCAAATAATCCTGCATTACCTGAAACCACACCTAACATAGCAGCTCCTTCATCATGAACAAATCCATGAACCTTTT
>DASRQG010000230.1:0-5815 GCA_035645995.1 Mariniphaga sp.
TTTAAAATAAAATTAAACCCTAAATTTAAAACAAATGAAAACAGGAATGCAACAAACAGTTCATATTTTTTCCGACCTTTGTAAAAATTTGTTATTCATAGATGAACAGAAATACAAACAAAAGCCGTGGCAATGTTTCACCACAAGGACGGAAAGCATCAACAGGAAAAAGGATTGGTAAAAGCAGAGTTCCTTCGCCCGATTCAAGAGGTGGTGCAAGAGGACGTGTAGCAAAAGGAGTCACAAGGGGTGTAAACAGAAAGGAAGCTACTGTTCCCGGAACAGGTAGTTTAGCCGGGAAAAAGAAGGTTATTCACCTGAAGAAAAGAACAGAGTCGGCCGCCATAAGCAAAGCTCCCGTTTATCGTAAACAACCGGAGAAAACTTCAGGCACCGGAGAGATGAGACTAAACAGGTTTATTGCTAATGCCGGCGTTTGTTCCCGTCGTGATGCCGATAAATACATTGCTGCGGGATTGGTTACCGTTAATGGAACTACAGTTACCGAACTCGGCGTGAAAGTGAAAACAAGCGACGACATCCGATTTGACGGAAGAAAATTAAATGCAGAAAAAAAAGTTTACCTCCTACTGAACAAACCAAAGGACTTTGTAACAACAACCGATGATCCTTATGCCGAACGAACAGTGATGGATCTTGTAAAAAATGCATGTGAGGAACGTATATATCCGGTAGGAAGGCTGGATAAATCAACAACAGGAGTTTTGTTGTTCACCAACGACGGGGAACTATCCGATAAGCTTACCCATCCCAGCCATAACATCAAAAAAATTTACCAGGTTACGCTCGACAAGCCACTTACAAAAAACGACATGCTACAATTGGCTGATGGCATTGAACTAGAAGACGGGCCTATAGCAGCTGATGTTATTAGTTTTATTGACCAAACTTCAAAGAATGAAGTTGGCATTGAAATTCATTCGGGCAGAAATCGCATTGTACGAAGAATGTTTGAACACCTGGGATATAAGGTACGTAAACTCGACCGTGTGTTCTTTGCAGGCCTTACCAAGAAGAACCTGACACGTGGGAAATGGCGGTTCCTGTCGTATAAAGAGGTTCAATTTCTGAAAATGAAATAATCGTTACAATGTATCGATTCTAAAAAACCTTTTTAATGTCAGATTAAATTCTTCGGGTGTGGTCGTAAAAAACTGTTTCAAGCGAGGTTGAAGTTTTAATTGATTCATTTCCCGAAGATTCTCAACCTGGTTCTTTAGAATTTCGAGTTCCTCATCATCGAACCCAAATCTGTCTGCAAATAGATCCCCTATAAACACATGCATATCGTGATCTTCTCCCAGCTGATCAGTGAACCTATTCAAATGAAATGTTTTAGCTCTGAAGTAGCGAGGATGAAGAAACCGGATAAAATCAAGCTGATACCACAACCGTTTTAGTTTTTTACGTAACTCGTGCCAATCTTCCGGATGTGGGTCGGCAGGTAATGATTGATAAAGTTTGTAGCTTTTTTTGTATGATTTTACCACCTGAACATAAATATGAAACCTGCCTGGAACATCTTTGCTGTTTAAAAACATAAGGCTGTTAAATCCATCAAAGTAAGAACGTATAGTATTTTGCAGGTTGTTTTCGTAAAAACCTTTCTGAATTAATACCCGGTTATGTTCTGCCAGCTGATCTTTCGCAGTACGAATTTTATTGTCGGGCAATAATTCATTTGCAGCAGCCAATCGATCAAACAACTCGCAGTTAACAGCCGACTCACGTAATGGAGAAAGGAGTTTACCGTAATTCCGAATGTCAGCAGCTAATATCCTTGCATTGCCACCAGTCAAGCCGTAAAGCAATCTGAGCAATGCCCTTAATCTTTTAAAGCCCCGCCGTAATTCATGAACCTTTTGATTGGCCGGTATATTTTCAGCACCACAAAAATATGCTGCTCTTTCTGCCTGTTGTGAAACAGTATCAAGAAGGTTGTTCCCTATAAAAGTTAATTTATTACTCAAATCCCAAATATTATATTGATTCAACCAGTATGACAGCTAAAATAATAATAATCATTTGATTAATCATTATCAACTTTAATACAAGCCCTAAATATTCTCTACCTGATTCAATAACTATAAAACAAAAAACAACTATTTTCGTTACTACTAAACAGTTAAAGTGAAGTCGACAAATAACATCCGTATTAAGCAGACGCTAAGCCCTTTTTGGGTATTCATGGTTTTTGTAGCGCTATTATCTTCCTGCACCATCCGTAAAGGTGTACAGGCAAGTCTGCATATACCCGTAAGTGAGCAACTGAATCCCTCTAAAACTACAACTTCCGGTAATACAAGCTGCATATACTTTGAAGCCGACAAATCAAAGCACTCAGCAACTTCTGCCCGATCGACTCATAACCTGCTTTTTTTATCCCTTTCATTTGTTGACGAACTATTACCGGTACAATTCTTCAATCCGGAAAACGAATTTGTTTTAAATGGCTGGCCGCTTTCAAAAAAGGTTAAACAATACATCCTCTTCAGCCGGTTAAAGTATGATATCCTGTAACTTTTATTTTCGTTTATAGGAGAACTCCTATAACTTTTCCTTCTCAAAGAAGAAAGTTTCTTTACTTCATTTTTTTAACCTGCACATACACGGTTCGAATAATTGTTTCATTTAATACCATGTGCGGCAATATTTATTTTATCTATAAAAATTAAAGTTTATCATGAATAATACAATAACCAAAAACAATAATGAATTTAATTATGCAGGACTTTTTGCATTATCTATACGCCTTGTAGTAGGATGGACCTACTTTTCAGCTTTTTGGAGAAGATTAATCCTGGAAAACAAGCTGGATCCTGAATTACCAGGCTATATTGGTGAGAAATTCAATCATTTCTTACCTAACGCATTAGGCATAGGCCCAATGATAGAGTATATGGTTTCGAATCCGGAAGTGCTATGGTGGGCCATGGCTGCCTTCACCATTGTAGAAGCAATTGTAGGCTTGTTTATCATGTTAGGAATATTTACCCGCTTGATGAGTTTAGGAGTATTTGGCCTTGCGATGGGAATATTATTGGGGTCAGGATGGATCGGCACTACCTGTCTGGATGAATGGCAAATCGGCA
This sequence comes from Mariniphaga sp., assembly GCA_035645995.1. Classification (GTDB taxonomy): domain Bacteria; phylum Bacteroidota; class Bacteroidia; order Bacteroidales; family Prolixibacteraceae; genus Mariniphaga. The sequence continues at coordinate 3,114 of DASRQG010000230.1, forward strand.
TATTAGGTCTGGCATCCGGCTTTACGTTGTTCCTGTCGGGAGGAGGTCCCGTATCGATCGACAACCGGCTTATTACAAAATATCCACAGCTGGCTGGTAAAGAATGGTTCAGGTGGTTAGGTTCAGGAGCCTTCCCGTTATCAGGAAAGATTCTACATAAATTAGCATTGGGTGGAGCTCTGGTAATCCTGCTTATCAGCCTTTACACCAACCAGGTGTTCCATGGCGGAGTATGGGGAAAACTGCACAATAAGTCGGTAAGGCCAAAACTTGAGATCACTGATGCCCGCTTAGAGCAGGGAGCGCTAAATTTTGAAGTGTTCAGGGTTGAAGGTGTGGATGTTTATGGATCATTCCTGATCGGCATCACACTTACAGATGACAACGGCAATGCTATTATTGAACTTGATGGGCAAGATCTTGCTGAGTTCCCGGCAGCCAACATTGATAATTATTATGTTGCTAAAATTAAGCCTGGGAAACACAGTATGATTTTACCACTTGGAGCAAAGGCAACGATTACAATCAGGGACAATGAACTTCAAAGTTTAACTACCGGTAATTACACCCTCACATTAACCGATATCAGCGGACTTACATGGTCGGTACCTGTGAATTAAAGGGATTGACTCTGCTCAGTTTCAACAGCTGAACCTTCTATACATAAAGCTGTTATTCAGAAATAATTGCCTCCCTCCTGTTTATCTGATGAACAGGAGAGGCTTTTGCTTCTGTTTCAATTATAACCATAAATAAAAAAATATTATGGCTACAAAATCTACAAAAAAACAAACTGAAGTAACAGCAGAAAATTTGTTGGAGATGCTTCAAAAAAGGTTCGAAAAGAACATGCATCGACATAAGGGAATAAAATGGCCGCAAGTACAAGAACGCCTTAGTACCTTCATGAACGGGAAGAAAAAGGAAAAACAAAAATTTCAGTCGCTCCTTGAAATGGAGAAAACAGGCGGTGAACCCGATGTTATAGAATTCGATCAATCGACCGGGGAGTTTATCTTTGCCGACTGTTCTCCTGAGACCCCGAAAGGCCGACGCAGTATATGTTATGACCGGGAAGCTCTGGAATCTCGCAAGCAACATAAACCTGCCCATAATGCATTAGATATGGCTGCTGAAATGGGTATCGAATTGTTAACTGAAGAGCAGTATTTTGAATTGCAGAAACATGGCCCCTACGACACAAAAACTTCCAGCTGGCTGATCACACCAAAAGAGGTCAGAAAACTTGGCGGAGCCTTATTTGGCGACTACCGCTTTGGCAGAACCTTTATTTATCACAATGGTGCTGACTCGTATTACGGAGTAAGAGGGTTTAGAGGACGGTTGAGAGTTTGAAGGAGATTTGAAGAGTTTGAAGGTTTGAGGATTGAAGAGTTTGAAGATGATTGGTTTCAGTGTTTAAAGAGTTTGATGGTTGGAGGATTGAAGAACTGAAGCAATGGATATTAGGGATTAGTGTTTCAAAGACCAATATCACAGCACATTGCTATGTCAAACTAACAAATAGAACTATTACTATGCTCTTAAAATAGTTTGTGTTATAAGATTTGTATTTTTGTAATGCTAATCAACTTTAATAACCATAAATAGAAACAAAAATGAAAACAGTACTTGTAGAACTTAGGAGCAACAATGCTTTAAGGCTTTTAAAAGACCTTGAGCAAGCCAATATTATCAGAGTATTGGAAAAGGAAAAAAATAAAGAAAAATCAAAACTTTCAACAAGTCTAAGAGGTGCTATCAGTAAGGAGCGGGCACAAGAACTAAACGACCAACATAATCAATTACGTAACGAATGGGAAAACAGAAATATCTAATTGATACAAATGTTGCCATTGATTACATTGGTGAAGTACTACCACAAAAAGCCCTAATCTTGCTCGATGAAATTTTTGACAATAAATTTTACATATCAGTTATAAACAAATAGAACTTCTTGGATTTCCGGCATTACAGATTGAAGAACTCAAATTTCAGGAACTCATTAATGCTGCTAATGTAATTAATTTGAACGATGATATTGTAAATCGTACGATTCATATAAGAAGGAAATATAAGACCAAACTTCCTGATGCCATTATTGCAGCATCAGCACTTGAAAACGAACTTACAATTTTTACCCGAAATATAAAAGACTTTAATAAAATTAAAGGGTTGGTAATGTTGAATCCTTATACTATGTAAACACTCCGGCATTCCAAAGTCTGTATTCCAAAATATTTTTAAGAGCTCTAATCTTTCTCTTGCAATGTAATATTACTATATACAATGCAGTACTTTCTATACTAAATGCGGGTTAGGCATATTTCATAATCATTATGTATGGCACTAGTTGATTATCCTCCACTTCGAAAGGTGTCATTGAAAACTGCCCCAACCGGATTAATAGTTATTATAAATCTGATGATTTTCAGCCATTGTTTATTAAAATCCCAAAAATTATTCCCTTAAAATAATCTTTTCTATTGCATAGTCCCAAATCTATAATTAACTTTGCAATTCAAAGTACTTTTAAAATGGATGAAGAAAAAAATTACAGTAGCGACCTCGCTTTGATACGTTCCATGATGGAACGATCATCAAAGTTTCTTTCACTTTCAGGATGGGCAGGTATATTGGCTGGCACTTATGCAATAGCCGGGGCTTTCATCGCCTGGAAGTTGTTCGGCTTAAGTGCGGAG
>DASRQG010000231.1:0-3194 GCA_035645995.1 Mariniphaga sp.
GCACCTTTCTTGTGATTGCCGGTATCCATTCCAGGTTGGTTCCCCATAAACATGTATTCAAGGCCTAATCCAATATTTGGCAAGCTTTGTTTTTCAGCTATTTTACGTCCGAGGGCACTTGCTTCAATCTGATAATCTATCTGCTTAATTTGAGGGTTTACAAACAGGAATGAATCTTTATTTAAATGATTCATTTGTTGATAAGCATTGAGCGTTTCAGGTATTTCAACAGGAGCATCTACAGCCCGGTTAAGCAGATTGTTAAATACTGCAAGCAACGCTTGTTCTTTGTCATCTAAAACAGATAACCTGGTTTCAGCTTCTGCAATAGAAAGATCAACCCTTAATACATCAACCATGGGAGCATTTCCGCTTTCAAAATTGCGGGTAGCAATGTTTTTATAGGTATTAAGTATTGAAATATTCTGTTTTTCAATCTCCCTCATTTCATGAAGCTCATATAATGGATACCAGGCAGAAGCCACCTGAAGGAATAAATTGTTGCGTTGGTCAATGAAATTCTGATAACTGGCTTCAGCTTGCAGAGCAGCCCGATTGCCCGAGGCTTTTAAAGTACCAAACCATGGAAACATCTGATTCAGGGAAATTACAGCTTTTTCCATTCCTTGCATTGGTTCTGTAGGCCATATGGTATAACCGAACATCATAGTAGGATCCGGAAGACTATTTACCTGCGGAATTTTTTTTAATGCGGCTTCAAAGTTGAGATAACTTGCTTTCAGTGCAGGATTATTCTCAGCCGCCATTTTAAGATATGCTTCAGGAACCTGAGCACGTAAGACAGATTGAACCAGCAGTTGAATGATTATTATGGTCAATATTCTTTTCATGGTTGGTTGCTTTTAATTTTTTGTTCCTCTCTTAAAGAATAGAGGGTGGGTACAATAAAATAGGTAATAGCAGCTACCAACATTCCTCCAAAAGCCGGAATCGCCATAGGTATCATAATATCTGACCCCCGGCCGGTAGATGTTAATATTGGAAGCAATGCAATTATGGTAGTTGCTGAAGTCATAATTGCAGGTTTGATTCTGCGTTTGCCGGCTTCAATTACAGCAGCACGAATTCCCTTTACAGTATCAGTATTTCTGCGGGCAAAACTTTGATCGAGATAGGTGCCCATTAATACACCATCATCTGTTGCCAATCCAAACAACGCAATGAAGCCAACCCATACTGCAACACTCAGATTAACGGTGCCCATCTGAAACAGATCCCTCATGTTGGTGCCAAATAATGTAAAGTTTGCAAAACCCTCTTGTCCGTATAGCCAAAGCATAATGAAACCTCCGCTGAAAGCCATCGCTACACCTGAAAATATCATGAGTGTGGTTGCGACTGATTTGAACTGAAAGTACAGTATCAGGAAAATTATAATCAATACGAGCGGGATAACAAGCGCTAAACGTTTTTCTGCTCTGATTTGATTCTCATAATTCCCTGAAAACTTAAAACTAACACCAGCCGGAACTGTCAAGCTGCCACTGTTTATTGCTTCCTGTATTGCATCTTGTGCATCATTAACTACCGTAACCTCTGCAAATCCTTCATTTTTATCAAAAAGAACATAACCTACCAGAAATGTTTCTTCACTTCTGATCATCTGAGGCCCCTTTATATATTCAAAATTCACAAGCTGTCCTAAAGGTACCTGTGCTCCTGTTGGAGTTGGTATAATTATATCAGCAATCTTATCCGGATCATCACGCAGTTCCCGCGGATATCTTACCCTCACCGGAAAACGTTGTCGGCCTTCCACTGTAGAAGTTTGACTCATTCCTCCGATCGCTGTTTCAATTAAATGTTGAACATCTTCTATGCTCAAACCATAACGTGCTATTTCATCACGATTAATGTTTATGTGCAGATATGGTTTTCCTACTATTCTTTCAGCAAATACAGCGTCACGTTTTACTGAAGGAACACCTTTCAGGATATCTTCTAATTTAAGGCCAAATTCTTCAATTGTGCTTAAATCAGGCCCATACACTTTTATTCCCATTGGCGCTCGCATACCTGTCTGAAGCATCACCAACCGTGTTTCTATGGGCTGCAAGCGAGGTGCAGAAGTAACTCCCGGAATACGTGTTGCTCGTACAATCTCATCCCAAATATCATCCGGCGATTGAATCGACGAGCGCCAGTTTCTGAAATAGCTTCCATTGTTGTCGGGTAATAAGTCATGTTCAGAAATATTATTGTGTAATGCTTCTTCATTGGTCAGAGTATCACCATTTTGGAGGAGAAACCTACCATCGCGGGTGGTTTTAAATCTTATTCGCCGTCCCCGGTCATCAAGTATATATTCCGGTTTGTAATTGATAACGTTTTCAAACATAGATACCGGTGCCGGATCCAGAGCAGTTTCTGCCCTTCCCATTTTTCCAACCGTTAAGTCAACCTCAGGAATTCCGGTTACAAGCATATCGAGCTGTGCAAGTACTTTTCTGTTGTATTCCATGCCCGAATGAGGCATTGACGTTGGCATCAATAAAAAACTTCCTTCATCAAGGGTAGGCATAAACTCTTCTCCTACACCAGGAAATGTATGTGTAAGCGAAGACCAAACTCCTGTAGTGCGAATATTAACATTGAAATTGTCGAATCCTTTAGCTACAAATCCAAACAGGGTGTTAAATCCTAACCAGATCATTAATCCCACCAGAATAAGAAATGAAGGAATTGCCAGAAATTGTGTTTTATGGTTTAAACACCATCTGAGAATTGATGGGTAGAAGTATTCCAATGCATTAAAAATTATAAGTATAAGGCCTACTAAAAAGCCTACAAAAATGATATTCAGAAACAGACTTTCTCCGGCTCCTAAAGGCATCCAATAATTACCCAATAGCCAAATAACGCCTGCCCCTGCAATGATTAATCCTAAATTTTTAATAAATCTGTCAACCCACTTTTTACTTTCTTCCTTCGAAGGTTTATAATAATACTGCAATATTCCCGCTAAACCGAATAAAATTAGCATCACTCCACCCCAGGTCAAACCAAAAATTATTGCAATGATACCTGTCAACAGGAGCAGAAATTGGATAGAGATAAATTATCTTCTGTTGTTGATACGGGCTCCGAAGAACCAATGAGCCAGTGTTGGAAGAATAAATAATGCAACGATTAGGGAAGCTATTAAGGCAAAAGTTTTTGTAAATGCCAATGGA
>DASRQG010000232.1:0-15656 GCA_035645995.1 Mariniphaga sp.
GTAATATATATGGATCGGCAAAGCTTGGGAAAAAGATTACGCTTAATACTAATTTAGGATTGAATTATGTTGTTATGGAAAGCAACAATGATTTGAATCTTGAAAATAAGGGTGCGGTTTATAATGGTTCATTATCTGTGAGATATACTGTCTGGAAGAATGGTACCTTTTCTCTCTTTGGAGGAGCATATTCACCCAGAATAATGCTTCAGGGAAGCTCATCATCGTTTACCTATTCAAATATATCATTCTCACAACAGCTTTTCGATAAAAAACTGATGGTAAGTGTTGCAGTAAATGATCCATTTCGTGAGCGGATGACGTTTAGCAATAAAATGAGTGATCCTACATTCACAATGGTTTCTAAAAATTACATTTACAACCGGATGTTTAGGTTTAGTATATCCTATCAATTTGGAAAGTTGAGTGAGCAGATTAAAAAGGCTAAACGCACCATCTCCAATGAAGATCTAAAAAGTGGGGGTGATAATCAACAAGGAGGAACTACACAGCCTGGAAATTAATAATTCAAAGCTGGAAGTGGATCCTTTCATCCTGAAACTTATACTGAAAAGCATCAGCAAAGTTGTGGTTCTTATTAATTCCGGAAGGATATTGAATTACCCTTTCTTCACCAAAAGCATCATGGAAATCTCTTCCACTTCTACAGTGCCTGTTACCTCGGCCAATGACTGATCACTGAAGGTGTCTCCCTGAACCAATATATCATATGTGCCTTCGGGGAGTTGATGGTTTATTTTTTTCTTATTTCCATTGAAGATAAGGACAATATTTGCCCAGTTATCTCCAACTGCTTTTCCATCGATGCAATAGCTCACCACACCCATTTGATATTCACCACAAAACAGTATGTGGTGTTGAATCTGGTAGGTATCCGTCATTCTGAAAGCAGGATGATTTTTACGTAGAGCGATCAGATTTTTATAATAGGTGAACACATCAATGTTCTCTTTTTTCTGGTTCCAGTTTATCTGATTCACCGAATCGGGTGATTTATAAGAATTACCATTACCACCTTTTGTACGGCAGAATTCTGATCCTGCGTGTAGGAAAGGTACACCTTGTGAAGTTAGAATGACAGCACCGGCGAGTTTTACCATCTTCTTTAATTCGAGTGGAGTAGCTTTCGGACAGCTTGATTTAAGCTTATCCCACAAGGTATAGTTGTCGTGGCATGAAACGTAGTTAATGCATTGGCCGGGTTGCGGAGACCATGGCCTTTTTGATGATTCTACGTAATCATATACTATCTGGGGATGTTGCACTGCTGCTACAATACCAAATTTCACGTTTTCTTCACGCAGTTCAAGTCCACTCACAAAACCCTTTGTTTTTTTGCTGCCATTGTTTCCTTTCAGTGCATCACGAAGGTCATCATTGAAAGCTGCAATACCTGGTATTTTGCTCAGATTGGCTTTAATGGCTCTTTTTTCCCCGGGCATAGGACTCACATCAGCTGTCCAGCCTTCACCATATAACAAGATTCCGGGTTTTATTTTTTGTAATTCTGTTTTAATGAAATTCATGGTGTTGATGTCGTATATACCCATCAAGTCAAACCGGAATCCATCAATATGATACTCACGCACCCAGTATTTAAGGGAGTCGAGGATATATTTCCTGACCATTACTCTTTCCGTTGCCAGTTCGTTTCCACATCCTGATGCATTAGCAAAAGTGCCATCCGAATTTTGGCGATAAAAATATCCGGGAACTGTTTGGTTGAAGACGGATTCTTTGGTGAAGAAAGTGTGGTTATATACAACATCTAATACTACTCCTATACCAGATGCATGTAAAGTCCGGATCATTTTCTTAAACTCTTTGATCCTGACAGTTCCATCATAAGGATCAGAGGCATAGGAACCTTCAAGTGCATTAAAATGTAACGGATCATAACCCCAATTGTATTTATCGAGCGGTTTTTCTTCGTCGACCGTCGCAAAATCGTTTACGGGCAGCAGGTGAATATGTGTAATGCCAAGGTCTTTTAAATGATCAAGCCCGGTTGGTTCACCATCAGTTGTTTGGGTATTTTTTTCTGCAACCCCCAAATACTTGCCTTTATGGGTAATGCCCGATGATTCGGATATAGAGAAATCCCTTACATGTGCTTCATAAACTACTGCATCAGTAAAATTGATCAATTGTGGTCCCGAATCATTTTCCCAAGCTTCAGGAGATGTTTTGGCAGGATTATAAATCAATCCACGGATGCCATTTATACCTACACATCGGGCATAGATGTCGGGAACTTCATTGAGCCACTCGCCATCATTGATTCTGAAGGTATAAAATTTTCCTTCATAATCACCCATTAAAATAGTTGACCAGGTGCCATTATCGCTGGCCTGGAGTTGTGTTTTATAAAAAGCTTCCCCTGTTTTGCCATCTTTATAAAGTCTGAACTCCACTATCTTAGCAGTGGGTGCCCATATTTTTATTGTAGTTTTTTCAGGTGTCCAGAATACTCCTAAGTCATCACTTTCGTAACATGGATATATTGAAAAATCGATATGATTAAACTTCCAGTCCCTCATTAATTATTAAATAATGTTTTACGCAACAATACTTGTCTGCTTCCAAGCCTGTGACCTTTCAGATCCCTGATTACCACCTTGGCTTTTGGCAGTCTTTTTAATGTTCTGTCAAAACCATAAAACCGGTGCAGATCGATGGTTAAAGTATGGTTTTGATTTTTCATCAGGTATAAGGGGTAAACTCGTCTGTTATTGGTTCCTTTTAATTTAAATTTTCGGTTGTACCAAATGCCGTTTAGTATAAGCAGCGGACAATCAATATCAATGTCTTGATTTCCCTCATTCTTTATTGTCAGCTCCAGGTAACGGGGATAATAAATCCTGTCTTTTTTAAGGCTTACAACTACTTTTCTTCTTTTGATAAAAAGCGAAAACTTTCCTTTTCTTCCGATCAGAAAAATAATACCGGCTATTACAGAGCCTGCCACTACTATTAACAACCACAACAATTTATGGCCTTCGGGGCCAACTTCAGTGGGTATTTGAAGCATTGTTGTTGAACTTGTCAATAATAATATGGATAACATTTTTTTATTTTCCTAAGTTGGGCGCAAATGTAACAGAATTTTTTATTCTCCGGGCTTTTAATATTTTGTTCAGTTATTCAAAATGGTGTTAATGTATTGAGTGGATAACCTCTATGACTTGTCATCTTTTATTTAATTTTAAAACATTAAAAATCCACCTAAATCCTTACAATTTCAATGCCTGAAATAGATGATGGCTATTTTTGCAATCTAATAATTTTTACTTTCTTTAGAAAAGTTTAAGTCAGTTCGTTTACTGATTGTTAATTTATCTGCTGTAATTAATCATTACGGTTACAGTATTTGAATTAAGGAATAAAAAGTATTTATTTTGATTTTAAAGAAGGATTACATGAAGCAGTTAATTTGTCCCATTTCAAATGAGCGAACCGATGAGCGTTTAACAAGAGCAAGCGCATTCTTTACGATTTTGGTAATGGCAGCCGGTATTATATTTAACTCTCAGCTGTTTATTTTGTTTTTGCTGGTTGATTTTTACCTGCGTGCTTTTGGAAAATCAAAATTTAGTCCGGTGAATCTAACCAGTGCGGGTGTTTTGAACCTTCTGCAGATGGATAAAAAGCCAATTGATAAGGCACCTAAGGTTTTTGCAGCACGAATGGGGTTCGTTATGACATTGTTGGCATTCATTTTAATGATTTCAGGTTTATTAATATCAGCCAAGATTGTAGGTGGTATTTTAATATTCTTTGCCTCACTCGAATTACTTTTTGGGATATGTGTAGGATGTTATATCTATAGCTATCTGGTATTGCCTTTTTTTAGAAAATAGAAAAAAGTTCTTGAAACTTAGAATCTCATTGCATTTACAGTTCCTTCCATTTGAGTCGGAAATCATTCAAATTTTGATTCTAAACAAAAATGAAGATATAGTTTATTTCAAAAAGGAATTAAAACCATTCTTACCTCTGTTGGTATTAAATCAGAACTTTAAAAATCAGAATATTGCAAGCAACAGATCGATATCTTTGGAGGGGATGTTAAAGAGATTCCCCAGTTCGTTATTGGTTAATATGCCATGGTATACATAAACGCCTTTACGAAATCCTCTGGAGTTTTTAATATAATTATCAATTCCTCCAATTTCTCCTATTGATAACAATATTGGTATCAGTATATTGCTGAGGGATATAGAAGCAGTACGAGATACAATTGCAGGTGAGTTTGGTACACAATAATGCACCACTCCATGTTTAATGTAGGAAGGATTATTCAAATCAGTACAAACTGTAGTATCGAAGCATCCCCCCTGACTGGCATTAAGGTCGATTATAACTGACCCTTCCTTCATTTCCTTGATAAGGTCTTCCGATACTTTAAATTTGGGAGTCGTATTGAACATCATTGCACCGATCACTGCATCGGCCGAGAGAAGAGCTTTCTTTAGTACCTTAGGATAAAAAACAGATGTAAATAAAGGATGCCCTACTTTTTCTTCAAGTTTACTCAAGTTGTAAACAGAGGTATCAAAAACCTTAACGAGTATTCCCAGGTTCAGGGCAGCTCTGGCTGCATATTCGGCTGCGGTGCTGGTACCTATTATTACCAACTCAGCAGGCGTGATGCCGGTAACTTCTCCAAACAGTACCCCTTTCCCATTTCGTGCTTTGCTAAGGTATTCGCTGGCAAGTGTAATTGAGGTAACTCCTGCAATCTGGCTCATTTGGTGAACAATTGGCAGGAAGCCATCTTCATTTTCGATTGATTCATATGCAATAGAGGTTACTTTCTTTTGCATCAACCTCAAAATAGTTTCTTTTGAGTGAGACTGAACTTGCATAAACGAGAATATAGCCTGGCCTCCACGCAGCATCTCAATTTCTTCGCTATCAAAAGGAGCGACCCTTAAAATTATATCGCATTGGAAAACCTCTTCCTTTTTATCGACTATTACTGCTCCGGAATTTCTGTAATCTTCGTCGGTATAGCTGGCCATTTGACCGGCATTGGTTTCAATGTATATCTCATGTCCGTACGAAGTTAGCAGATCAACTGCCTGAGGAGTTAAAGGTACCCGGTATTCAACTTTAGAATAATCGGATGGAATGCCTATTTTAATCTTCTGCCCTCTGGTTCTGACTTCCAGCATTTCTTCTTTAGGCATCAGCATAGTTTTTGATACTGATGTTCCTTCTCTTGATTCCTCTTGTAATGTCATAACTACACTGTTTAATGTAATTCTTTATCATTTGCAATCTTCACGGATTGTCAAATTTTTTTAAAACTGTAATTTTCCGGTGTTCATTGATGTCAGCTTCTAATTTTACAATCACAATATTTTCCGGCAACAGTGTTTCTATTTTCTCCGGCCACTCAATCAGACAATAGTTTCCACTGTAAAAATAATCTTCATAACCTAAATCAAAAGCTTCTTCAATATCCTTTATACGATAAAAATCAAAATGGTATATAGGCACTCCTGCATCTGTTTTATATTCATTTATTATTGCAAAACTAGGACTGGTAACATAATCGGTCGTACCAAGATTTTTGCATATAGCTCTTATAAATGTAGTTTTACCAACACCCATTTTACCATAAAAAGCAAAAACCCTATGGTCGGGAAAATGATTTATAAGTTTAGCAGCTGCTTCGTTAAGCGCATTTAATGAAGTTACCGTAATTGAGAACATGCCTGTTTGCAAATTTTATGAATACTATTCAACTTGTTTCTGAGGAAGCCATTCCAGCTTATGTATTTTATACAATATTACAAAATGATACCAAGATATCAAGAATGATTTAATTAATTACGATCTTCGTTAGGGTTTTAAATGGTTATTCAAACATTAGTTTCAGTAAAAAGTATTAATTTTGATTTTAATTAATGCGAGAAATATTCCTGTAATCCTTCTTGAAATTAACATTTAAAAATTTTAAATATGAAAATACCAGCTGATTTAAAGTACACAGAAGACCACGAATGGGTACGAGTTGAAGGAGATATTGCTATTGTTGGAATTACCGATTATGCTCAGAATGAATTGGGTGATGTTGTTTTTGTAGAGATTGAAACAGAAGGGGAGGAGCTTGATAAAGGAGAAACATTTGGAACAGTTGAGGCTGTTAAAACTGTTTCCGATCTATTTATGCCGGTTGGAGGAACTGTAAAAGAAGTAAATCAGGATTTGGCTGACGATCCTGAACTGGTTAATAAAGATCCTTACGGGAAAGGTTGGATGATAAAAATATCAATAAAAGATTCATCTGAGCTTGAAGGCATGATGTCGGCTGATGCTTATAAAAAGATGATTGAATCATAAGAATATTATTAAGGGAAAATATGTCCAGAGCCTTGTGAGAGTGGGGCTTTTAATGAATAGCAAATAAAAACCAGGATAATGAAAATCCTGGTTTTAACTTATTATGCCGGTCTACGCTATAAATGATCATCCACATTTAGATGAGCCGCAAGCAATACAAGTAAGACAACCTTCCTGGTAAACCACTTCATCAGAACCGCACTCTTCGCATAAAGCATCTTCGGCAAGCGTACCGTTTGGGATATATTTCTTCAATGCCCTTGCAACACCCGCTTTCCAGGAATTAATGGTTTCATTATCAAGCTGCAGGCTGGTAACCAATTCTACAACTTTATGAATAGGCATACCATGACGTAAAGTTCCTGAAATCAATTTTGCATAGTTCCAGAACACCGGATTAAATTTATAGGATAATCCTTCAATAGTTGTTTTGTAACCCCGCTTATTGATATATTGAAAGTCGTAGCGTGAGTTGCCATCCGGGTCGTAGTTTTTCATAATATACCCCTTTGTGATGGAACGTGGCAACAGAATTCCATCCTCATCATCGGATAAACCGGTAAATATCTCGTATGGCTTATTGTCGAGCAACCCGATAAATGCTATCCATTTTTCTTTATTGTTTTGAAAACGAACCACATCTGCTTCAAGTCTTTCAGGCCGTTTGGTTGGGAAGCCTGTTTTTTTCTTATCGGAACTATTATTTGATATCAAAACTCCGGAACGTGAGCCATCTCTATATACTGTTACCCCTTTACATCCACTTTTCCATGCTTCGAAATAGAGTTGGCCTACGAGGTCTTCGGTAACGTCAGTCGGAAGGTTTATGGTTACACTGATTGAATGATCTACCCATTTTTGAATTCTTCCCTGCATCCGAACCTTAGATAGCCAGTCTACATCATTTGATGTTGCTTTATAGTAGGGTGATTGTTTTACTAAATCATCCAGATCCTCCTGGGAATAATCTTTGTTCAGGCTGAACCCCATGGTTTCCATCCATATTTTAAATTTATGATGGAACACGATGTATTCTTCCCAATGATCGCCCATTTCGTCTATAAAATCAACACGAACATCTTTATCGCCCGGGTTTACTTTGCGACGTCTTTTATAGACAGGCATAAACACAGGTTCAATCCCGGAGGTTGTCTGGGTCATCAAGCTGGTCGTTCCCGTGGGAGCAATGGTAAGCAGGGCAATATTGCGCCTTCCATATTTTTCCATGTCCTTATAGAGTGATGGATCAGCCTGTTTAAGACGATTTATAAAAGGGTTATTCCTTTCACGTTCGATATCAAAAATGCTGAATGGTCCTCTGTCTTTCGCTAGAAAAACGGAAGACCGGTAAGATTCAATCGCAACTGTTTTATGTATTTCTTCCGAGAAATCGGTGGCATCTTCAGTTCCGTAAGTCAATCCAAGAGCAGCAAGCATATCACCCTCTGCCGTAATTCCAATACCTGTTCGACGGCCTTCACGTGCCTTATCCTTAATATTTTCCCAGAGTCTTTTCTCTACTGCTTTTATCTCCTCATCTTCAGGATCGGCATTTATTTTTTCAAGTATGGCGTCTATTTTTTCAAGTTCAAGGTCTATAATGTCATCCATTATTCGCTGTGCATAATGGACATGTTTTCTGAACAGGTCAAAGTTAAAAACAGCTTTTTCAGTAAAAGGATTTTCAACGTATGAATAAAGGTTTAAAGCGAGTAATCGACAACTATCGTAAGGGCATAATGGAATTTCTCCACATGGATTTGTTGATATTGTACGATAGCCCAGGTCGGCGTAACAATCAGGCACCGATTCTTTTATAATGGTATCCCAGAATAGGATTCCGGGTTCAGCCGATTGCCAGGCATTCTTAACGATCTTTTTCCATAGTCTGACAGCATCAATTTCTTTTTCATAGAGTGGAGATTGGGCATCAATAGGGTATGCCTGAACAAAAGCCTTGTCATCTTCCACTGATTTCATGAAATCATCAGTTATTTTAACCGAAACATTTGCCCCTGTTACTTTTCCCTGTTCGAGTTTTGCATCGATAAAACTTTCAGAATCCGGATGTTTGATAGACACAGAAAGCATTAGCGCCCCACGTCTTCCATCCTGAGCCACCTCACGGGTAGAGTTGGAGTAACGTTCCATAAATGGAACAATACCTGTAGAAGTCAGCGCAGAATTTTTAACCGGTGAACCTTTTGGACGGATGTGTGAAAGATCATGGCCTACACCCCCACGCCGTTTCATGAGTTGTACCTGTTCCTGGTCAATTTTCATGATGCCTCCATAAGAATCGGAGTTGCCATCATTGCCAACTACAAAACAGTTAGACAAAGATGCTACCTGGTATTCATTTCCGATACCGGTCATAGGTCCGCCCTGAGGTACCACGTACTTAAAATCTTTTAATACCTGATAGATTTCTTCCTCGCTTAGTGGATTTGGGTATTGATTTTCAATCCGTGCGATTTCTTTTGCTAATCGATGATGCATATCATCGGGAGTGCATTCGAATACATTTCCAAACGAATCTTTAAGGGCATATTTGTTTACCCAAACGCGTGCTGCTAAATCATCGCCTTTGAAATACTTGTGTGATGCGTTGATCGCTTCCTCCATGGAATAGATCTTTTTTTTCGCCGGGGTACTAACTGATACATCTTCAAATGCCATAGTATTACAATTATATAATTATATTTTATTACGTGTCTTTGTAGGTCTCAAAATGAAAAGCAAGATAAAACAGAAACAGTAATTTCTGTGCATTTTTTAAGTTAAAATATTAAAAAGTTATCAACTTTAAAAGGTAATATTATTGGTTATTAGGAGGTTATCCTGTTCTTATCATGTTAAAGTTTACCGAAAATATTAATTTCAGAGATTCCTATGGAAATATTTCTTATTGGAGCTTAATTTTAAATATCCTAATTTTTTAATCGGAAATTACCAACAATTTCATTAAAAATTATGCTTGCAATTTAAATACCTTATCTACAATTTTTTGTGTCGATCCTACATTCTGAGCTACATATTGTTTACATATTTCGGATGCAGCAGTCAGGTTTGAAGAATTATAAATTAATGAATTCAACCTGTCTTTTAGATCATGGTAATTGCTGACGGGGAAAGCTCCTCCCATAGATTGAAGGTCAACTGCTTCTTTGAATTTTTGATAATTAGGTCCAAAAATTACGGGTAGTCCGAAAGTGGCAGCTTCAAGGATGTTGTGAATGCCTACTCCAAAGCCTCCTCCTATGTACGCAATATTCCCATAGTTATAGATTGACGCAAGTAGCCCTACGGAATCTACAAGTAGGACATCATATTTGTTAATTTCTTCTTCTTTTACTTTGCTTAAACGGGCAATATTATTAAACCCGGTTTCTATACGAAGGAGGTTTGATTCATTAACCTCATGGGGGGCAATTATTATTTTGATAGTGTTCGAATTCTTAAAATATTCGGCCAGTAAATCTTCGTCAGGTTTCCAGGTGCTGCCGGCTACTACCAAAACTTTGTCATCTTTAAACTTGCCGATAACCGGCATTTCTTTTGCATTATTTGCTATTGTTGCCACACGGTCAAAGCGGGTGTCGCCTGTAATCGTAAATTTCAAAATTCCTAATGACTGAAGCAGACTTGCTGATTTTTTATCTTGAATAAAAAAATAGGTAACCTTATGAAGCATTTGTCGATACCATTTCCCCCAGTGAGTCTTTTTAAAGAAATGTTGTTCTTCGCGAAATATAGCTGATACCATATACAGCGGAATATTTCTTTTCTTTAATTCCTCAATGTAATGGTACCAATATTCATATTTGATGAAGAAGACTTTTTCCGGCTGTATTATATTCAAAAAAACTTTCGCATTTTGTTTAGTGTCAATGGGAAGATAAGAAATAACATCGGCCTGTTCATAATTTTTTCTGATTTCATAACCTGAAGGGGAAAAGAAAGTAAGAACAATCCTGAATTCAGGATGCTGTTCTTTTATTGCCTCTATGAGTGGCCTGCCTTGTTCAAATTCTCCTAATGAAGCACAATGTACCCACAGATAACGTGCATTTGTTTCAATTTTTGATGCCAGATTTTGATGCCAATTTTTCCTTCCTTTTACGAATTGACGTGCTTTAGGATTAAAAACTGCAGCTGCTTTTAAAAAAAGTGAATATGCTACTATACCAACCTTATACAGAAATTTCATAATTGATTGGAAATAAAATTTTAATTGATATTAAAAAGCTTTTGTTTTTTCATGTACTCGTATATGGTAATGTTGATAAGCAACAGCAGGAACAGATATATAAAATCTTCGATCGGTATGGTAATTATTCGGATTCCTAAGGTATGGATATCATTGTATTCTACAACGGGCAAGCCTGTCAGTAATCCGTTTACGAGGAGAAAAGGCAGGAGAGAAATAATATAAGCAAGGTAAAATTTTGTGTAATGGGGTTTAAACTTATTTCGGAATATAGTGTATCCAAAATAGATGGTCAATAAGAAGCAGGTAAAGAAAGTATAAACGTTTTGACGTGCAGTATATGCTATGATTGCAAAAATGATTAATAAGATCAGGCTTACCCCTACAAATAGATTTGGCCGATTAAAATGAGGAAATTTTACATTTAGTACCTCATATATAAATACACAGCTATATGGGATGATTATAAAAAACAGCCATTCTTCAACAGGCAGGTTTTTTATATAAATACCTGTTATGTATTCTGGGTTAAAGCTCCAAATGCCAAGTTCTTCAAAACGAAGATCCCATAGAATGAACACCGCTCCTGAAAATAATATAGCGGGTAGCAGGTATTTCAGCTTACTATAAAACCGAACTTCTTTTTCAAAGCTGAGTGCCAGTGGCCCTGCAATTGTTCCTGCCAAAATTAACAGATATGTAAAATTCCTGAGTTCCATATTTTAGCATTTCGGGCAAAGGTAAATTAAAAACTTAAATGAACGGCTCTAATTTTTCCCTACAATAAAGTATAATTTTCAATTAATAATACGGAAGTGGATGGTTCCTGATTCACTCAGGTGTCATCCGATATTTACAGAATAGACAGGAGCTTTTTTGTCTTTAATATTAAACATTATTGATTGTAAAAGGTGAAACTCCACAGTGGTAGAAAATGAGTTTGTTTATAATGTGAAAAAATAAAAAGAGCCGAAATAATAACAATTTGTTTCACTTGATATTTCCCGGCTCAGTTTAAAAGATGATAAGGTTAAAGTTTTTGTTTGGCTATAATTTTCGGGTCATCGCCCTGGTTTATAGCTTTAATTCTAAAACTGTATTTATATTCTCTATCTGTTAAGCGATATTGATCATGAGTTCTTGCACCCCAGCTGTTATCACCACCTACACCCATCTGTTTATAATCAATGTTCACTGAGGTAAGGTTTCGGGGCTTTACATCGTTAATATGCCTGTTTACAACAACTTCGCCTTCTGCCTGACGGCCATCAGATCGTTCCATCGATTCAAAATCTTTCTGCAAATTGTGATGGGCACTTACCTCAAGGAGCTGTGATCCCTGGAAGAACAATCCGTTACCCTGGGGATTGGTGATTGCCATCCACCTCACATCGGTTTTATTACCATTTTCCTGTGGCCTGAGATATGCCCAGTATTGATCCGCTACACTTCCTTTGTACAGGTTGATGAAGGCACTTGTTTTACGATCCTGGTAACTCTCATGAGGGCCTCTTCCGAGCCATGAAATCTGATCGAACTGACGGGGCATAATCAGGTTCATGCCCATTCGCACTATTTCAGGCAGATCGTTTTTATTCATTCTGAAGTGGTTACTTACGATTATATCGCCTGAACCATATACTTTATATGTAGTAGTATAATCTGCAATTTTTTCACCATTACCGTTAACGAGGTCGTTGTTAAAAGTTATATCTGTAAGGTTATTGGCTTTTCGGTCAATCTTAACGGCAGTAATTTTTTTGGACTTTCCGGCTTCTCTCCATACACGACTTCTTTTGTGCAGGTTATTACCGAAGTCGTTATCGATTGGTGCTCTCCAGAAATTTGGCTCCGGGCCTCGTTCTATAAACTCTGTAGTTCCGCGTGTGTAGCTGGTTAATGTACCGGTTGTTTTGTTCAACTCAACTTTAAAATCATCCCCTTCGATTTGTATAACTTCATTATTGTCATCTACCGACAGTGAAGGCATACTTGCCACATCAGGTTGTTTGCCGGGGATAAAAACAGGAAGCTTAAACTGTTCCATTGCCATAATAGTACCGGCAGCCAATAATCCATCCTGTTTTTTTAAATCTGCCTTCAGGTTAATAAAGTATTCAACCCCTGCTTCTGCCTTGATCTCCGGAATGAATTCCGCACGTACTGTCTCTCCGGGTGCTGCATCAATATTTTCAAAAAGGCCTGAATTTATTACTTCACCGTCACCAACTATTTCCCAGGTAAAGTTAAAATCTGACAGGTTACGGAAAGCATATTTATTGTTGATATGAATGTTTCCACTTTTAAGATTTGCTGGCTCAAAAGCGATATGCTGATAAACTTTTCTAACTTCAAGAAGATGAGGTTTGACTCCACGATCGGGATTTACCAGGCCATTCAAACAGAAATTCCCATCCGAAGGAACATCCTCAGGACCAAAATCGCCGCCATATGCCCAAAATGATTCACCTGCTTCATTTGTTGTAAGCAGTCCCTGGTCTACCCAATCCCATATAAAGCCACCTTGCAGGGCATCATACTTCTCGATAACATCCCAATAATCCTGGAGATTCCCCACGCTATTACCCATAGCATGAGCGTATTCGCATTGGATAAGTGGTTTGGAGGGATTGTTTTCTGCATAATCGATCATTCCTTCAATACGCATGTACATTGGACATGTAATATCGGTATTCTCTCCACCATGGGCTTGTTCGTATTGCACAGGCCTGGAGGGATCCACTGATTTCAGATAGTCGTATGTAGCCATAAAGTTTATACCGTTTCCGGCCTCATTACCTAACGACCATATAATAACGCTGGGTTGGTTTTTATCCCGTTCATACATATTACGGGTACGAAACAGGTGTGCTTCTTTCCAGGTTTCGTCTTTAGCTAGTGACTCAGGTCCATAACCCATCCCATGTGACTCGATATTGGCTTCATCAATCACATACAAACCATATTTGTTGCATAACTCATACCATAATTCAGGTTGCGGATAATGAGAAGTACGCACAGCATTCAGGTTGTGTTCCTTCATCAAGTAAATATCCCTGAGCATAGTTTCCTTATCTACAACATGCCCATGAACATCATGGTGCTCGTGAAGATTGGCACCTTTCAGATATACATACTGTCCGTTAATCAGCAGGTTGCCATTTTTAATTTCTGTAGTGCGAAATCCAACTTCCTGCCGAACAACTTCAATAATATTATCACCGTTTTTCAGTGTTACAACCAATTCATATAAGTTTGGATATTCTGCCGACCATTTTTTGACGTCTGGAAACCGGCCTTCGAAGGTTATTTTTTGATCTTCTGCACCTACTTGCTCATTGAACTTGCCTACTTCCCGGCCCTGATCATATAATACTGCTTCAACAGTAGTATTATCAGCATTGTCACCCTCATTCATCAATTGTAACTCTAGCGAAAATAATCCGTCGGTATAGCTTTCATCCAAAACTGATGTAACTTTAAAATCCTGCAGATATTGATCATCTCTGGCAAGCAGATAAATATCCCTGGTGATTCCACTTATACGCCAAAAGTCCTGATCTTCAAGATAAGAACCATCAATCCATCTGAAGATTTCTATTGAAAGTGTATTGTCTTTTGGCTTTAAATAATCAGTAATATTAAATTCTGCCGGAGTTTTACTGTCTTCACTATAACCTACAAATTCTTCATTTACCCATACATTCACCATCGAACTGGCTGCTCCGATATGAAGAATAACTTTTTTGTCATTCCATGATGAAGGAATTAAGAAAGTTCGTTTATAGGATCCTACCGGATTATGGTCACTTTTTATCAGAGGCGGGGTTTTACCATGTGGGTAAGTTATATTTGTATATATCGGATAATCATAGCCTTGGAGTTCCCAGTTGGAGGGAACTTCTATTTCATTCCAATCCCGGGTATCAAAGTCATCCATATAAAACCAATAAGGCCGATCAGCCGGATTCTGTGCCAGATGAAATTTCCATGTTCCGTTTAGTGACTGCACAAATGGCGACTGCCACTTATTTTCTGAACGTGCCTGTTGTACTGAGGAATAGGGAATAAAATGTGCCCGGGGCTTTTCACGGTTTATTTCTGAAACTGTAGGGTCTTCCCATGGGGGAGTTTCAGGGTCTTCCCACTGAACCTCAGAGTAATTACTGTATTGTTGACAGGAAACAGCCAGCATGGCTATTGATGTTAAAAGAATCTTGAAATATGCTACACTATTTTTCACGACAGTCTGATTTTAAAGCTGATAATAATTAAGCTACAGGAACAGTATGGCTAAGGTAGTTAAATGTTTAATACTTAAAACAGCTTCCTTATTTTTTCTTCTACTTCATTTTCATCCGGGTTGATGTCGAAAATCAGATCAGGTTTGAGATAGAAAAGTTCTTTTTCTGCTTTAAATTTATTTTCACCACCTCCGGTAATGTTAAGCATGACGAGAGAATCGGACTCTACCAGATTGTATTGAACAGCATCTATAAGAGTAGCAGTAGCCACTGCAGCTGCAGGATGAATATCGATTCCCTCTGTTTTTTCAAAAAGAGTAGCAGCTATACGAGCCTGCTCATTAGTTGCAACAAGCACTTCGCCTTTTGTATCGGTGAGGGCATCAAACAAGCCCCCGGCAACAGGGTAGGGTGGTTTACGGTTTGACAGCACTTTAGCATCAATTTCCTCTACCTGTTTACGTGCAAGTGCATCATCAAGAGGGAGCATCGATCTTGACCGTGCCTGCCATGCCTGATAGATAGGCAGGAAAGGTGCATTTTGAGATACCATCAGTTTCATTTTGTTATTACCAAAACGACCATCATCCAGCAAACGTTTATTGGCCTCCCATGCAGCAATGGCTCCCGTTCCGCTACCTACAGCCTGAAAATAATATTCCGGGATTGAACCAATTGTTGTTACTGCTGAAAGGACTGTAGTTGCCATGCCATCACGCCGGGCAATGTTTTTGGCTCCTCCCTCAGGAATGAATCCATCTAAGCCGGCTGCTATATTAGAAAGATGAATAGCATCAAAGTAATCACTTCCTTTCGTGCTACAGATAAGT
>DASRQG010000233.1:0-6463 GCA_035645995.1 Mariniphaga sp.
TCAAAGTTCTATCATTATAGATGAGTTGCCCACAATTTATTTTAGGGGTTTGGATTTCATCAGCACCGCCAGATCCAATAGGATTTCATCACTTTTTGGCATTCAGGACTATTCGCAGTTAACAAGAGATTACGGCGACAAAGAGAGTAAAGTTATACAAAATTTGGTGGGTAATATCTTTAGTGGACAAGTCGTTGGAGAAACAGCAAAAACCCTTTCCGAACGTTTCGGAAAAGTCTTACAAAAACGGCAGAGTATGACTATTAACCGAAACGATAAATCTACATCCATATCTACCCAGTTAGACAGCCTTATTCCGGCTTCCAAAATTTCAACTTTGACACAGGGTATGTTTGTCGGCTCGGTATCGGATAACTTCGATGAACGTATCGAACAAAAGATTTTCCACGCTGAAATTGTCGTAGATAATGAAAAGGTTTCGGCAGAAACCAAAGCCTATCAGAAGATACCACAAATTCTATCTTTTGTAGATGAACGAGGAGAAGACAAGATGAAACAAGAGATTGAAAGCAATTACCGTCAGATAAAACAAGACATTGTAAATATCATTGAAAGCGAGATGGAGCGCATCAAAAATGACCCGAAACTTCAACACCTACTACAAGCAAATTAACCAGGTAAGGTAGCTTTTACTCTACAATAAATAAAAATACACCTCAATTTTATTTCAATAAGGCTAAAATATTTGGTGATTTAAAATAAAAGTATTTCATTTGTAAGTGAGATACTTTTATGAGAATCAGATTTAGTTCTTTGAAATTATGGTTGAAAAATTTTCATAAGGCAAATCTGTGATATTTTATCTTTTGCTATTATGTGCTTGAGTTGTAGTATCCCTGCTCTACACAAAATCGAATAAGGTCAATCTTGTTTCTTAGTCCAAGTTTTTGTGTCAATTTCGCAATACTATTGTCAATGGTTCTACTACTAAGATTAAGATATTGACCTATCTCTTTATTGCTTAGTCCTTCATAACAAAGTTTCATAATTTGGATTTCGACAAGGGAAGGCTCATACCATCCTTTCTTTTGTCGTTCCATATACTCATTAACAGAAAATGATTGCTTTTTCCACTCTTCCAAATATATAGCGTAATCATTAGATGAAGAGAGAACGTAGTTTTTAAGAATATCAAGAATTACTACACTTTTCTTTTCGCAATAATATACTGATTCCATAGTACTTAGCATGGATGACATATCTTCCTGAAAAGTTGCAGAATAGGTGATAATTGGAGTTTTATTACCCGATTGACGAATGAATTTTATTGCTTCAAATCCACTCATAATTGGCATATATAACTCAATGAGGAAAGCGTTTTCCTGACGTAAATATAATTGACTTATAAGCTCTTGACCATTATTACAATTTTTAATGATATTGTAAAAAGGATTTTTCAAAAGTGTTTTTACCATAATTTCTTTGAAATAGTAGTCTGACTCTGCTATAGAAAACTTGATGTTTTTTAAAGTATGGCTCATTCGTATCTCATTATTAAGTGAAAAAAATATAACAAATATATATAAAAGTTTTAAACCGAATTATTAACCAACGAATAAATTGACTTAATGAAAAAAGACAACGCTTTACATGACCGATCTAATGTCAGAGAGAAAATTTTAGTTTTTATAGCATACTTTTCTGTGCTTTCTATACTGTCATTTTTATCTCTGTATCTTTTCCTTAAAAGCTACGAAATTCAAAAGAATAATATACATGTGGATATTATAGAGTATAAGGAAACACTGAACAAGCAACAGGTATTGAAGTCTAAAATTGATACGATATACTATCAGATGTCATTAGTCAATACGGGAAAAGTTAAAAACGACTTGTTCCTTGGGAATTACATTTCCCAAAATATTCAGGAAACACGGAAAATCATTGGAACTGATAGTGCTTCTGCTTTCAAACATTATTCATTCTTGCTTTCAAAACTTGACTCCATTCTTGTTCTGAAGAATGACATAACAGTAATTTCTGATAAGGAGCGATTGGCTCTAAAGGACTTGAATGAATGTATGGGAAAGATAACCAAAGTTAATTCAGAATTATCCAAAGACCCAACAAGAGGTTTCCAATCAAAATAATATTAAGATATGAAAACTTATACTTCTCTTTCCTCACGCGAAAAGCAATATCAATTTGTGTATTTGTTAGGTATGCTCATCTTGGCTATTGTCTTGTTTTGCACCATCTTTCTTAGAAGATTTGAGTCTCCTTTTTCAGAAAGCAATACCCTCGAAACACAGATGTTGGAACAAAAAAACAAGTTTGCCCAGCAACAGTCTTTAGTTGCTCCACTTTTAGAAACATCATACAGGAAGATAAGCATATTGCAATTGGAAACACCACAACCCTTTGCGGAAAATGATATTAAAAACAGTATTAATGATGTTGCTAACAGCTTTGAAAATACGACTATTTACGATACAAGAAAAGAAGGCTATTTACAAATAGCCCAGTTTTACAAAATGTACTTTGAAGATAAAAAAATAGCAGCAAAAAAAGCCGAGAATATAACACTGTTTGAGAAGCAGTTTGAAGAATGTTCTATCGGTTTCAAAGATAAAGAACAACAATTATCACAAAAGCAAAATGCAATGCTTTCAAGAAGCGGACAATAAAAGGCATATAAATGGAAAAATATAAAGAAGAATATAGAAAACCTAATACACTGAAAATAACTCTTTTGGTAATTGCTGCTATTTTGGCTTTGGTTTTATCCGGTCTGTGGTTACAAAAGAAATTTTTTCATACAGTAGCCGATATTGACGGCAGGGTTTATCCGGTTAGATTATCGGTTGGGGATACACTATTCTATATGGACAATACTTCCTTTTCTGCAATAAAGGAGTGGAATTTTGGTGATGGTAATATCTCCGTAAATGACAGCGGATATTATTTCTACAAACATCCGGGTTATTATCAGGTGAAATTGACATTGAATGGCAAGTATTCTAAGCTTTTTCCAATCCAGGTGTTGGATAAACCAAGAGGTAGTATCCGGGACTCCATTACAACTATTGAAGCTCCGATACAGGCAATGCAATTTGAAAATGTTGTTTTCAGGGCAAACGCTAAAAGTGCAAAGCTATTCAGTTGGAAGTTTGGAGAAAGCGGCACAATTGACTCCAAGGAACAAATGGTTATTTATGCTTACCAAAATCCGGGAGATTACATTGTTAGCTTATATACAGATGAAACCGAATATGCACTGACTCACAAGATTAAAATATTACCGTCATTTAAAACGTTGACCGATTCCCTGTCGGTAGAAAACTTGTACCAAAAAATAGATGATGATTTTAAGTATCACCTACAGCAGATAGCCAATGGTTCTAATTTCAATCAGCATTATAATTATCTGTTGAACAAGTATTTGTGTAAAAACGAGAATGCCCCGATAAAAGTCAATACAAGCAAAATCAATACATTTTACTATTACTGTGCAGGATTACAATTTGACAAGAACAATATCATTCACAGTGTGAAAGTAAGTTTTGATGGAGAAATGAATTGCGTAACCAAAGTTGATATAATACAGGGTAAATGAGTGTAACAAATAAAACATACAGGTCTTTTTTGGACAGCATAGTTCTTCTATTGATGTCGATACTTTTTGTGGGTTGTTCTTTACAAAAAGTGAAAAATACTCCCTATCCAAAACCTTATGCAACGATAGAGAATACTGCATACGTTAATGGTTTTCCTAAACAAAGGCAGCCTTGGGTGGTTTTTTCTGATCGTTCCAATAACAAGATAAATCCAACAGAAAAGGAGGATCCTTTTACTATGTATAAAGATGCTTCATTTCTTACTCCGTTTATTGTTCTAAAGGAAAATAAGGGAATGTATAAAGTAGCCGAATATAAAGAAGGGTTAATAAATGATGGCAAACTACCTAAATCAAAAGGGCTGAAAGTTTTGGGATGGATTCCTGAAGAACGCTTGTTGCTCTGGAACAACAGTTTGAAAAGTTCTGAAACCGGATTTGTTTCCAAAGCCACTATCGTTGTAAACCACTCGGATGTAATCAAATATTCAGAAAAATATATTGAGAACGACTCTGTTATAATATTTTCAGATCCCGACCTTATCAACAAAGCAAAGAATAAAGTCAGTATTGGAAATTTTGTGTATATCTATAAATATTCTGAGGACAAAAGCAGGGTTCTGATAGGAAAAGAACAAGGATCAATAACAGATAGTATTCAGAACAACATCTACGGCTGGGTAAGTAAGAATATGTTGTCTTTGTGGGGAGAGCGTTCTTCCCTGAAATTGGCAAAAGACACTGCAAATATAGGTGTTGGAGTAACAGATACATTAATCCATCAACTTGCACTTACTCCACAAGAGGTTCGTAACAGAAGCGGAATCGAAAGTATTTATCCCGAAATAGACAATGATCGGATTAAGTTTTTTACCAATGTTTTTGATTACGATAAAAACAAGATTTATAATGTTTTAGGCAACCCGATTTATTACAAAAGATATAGAGAAATATTGTCAGACAATCAAAAGCTAAACGTTGTTTTTGTTTTGGATGTAAGCAGGAATAACAGGTTATACATTCCGGTTGTTAAATCCTTATTACAGGAATTACAGTTGAATTTCACCAATCCTGACTATTTTACGTCCATAAAATTTGGTGGGGTTGTTTACAAGCAAAACAGTTGTGGAGTCAGTCCGTTGCACTCTTCCCTAAGCAGTAACTACAGAGATATTGCACTCTTTTTTGAGGAGAAAATAGAACAATTGACTTGCAGCGATACAGGTATTGTCCAACCGGTTGGTCAAGGATTATTATCTGCTGCACAAATGTTGTCCGGTGCAGAAAATGAAACCAATATCATCATTCTAATAGGGACTACTGCTGATGAAAGCAGTCAAAGCCAAACTGCAATTAATGCGCTTAGTCGTGCCAATGCGAAACTGGTCTTTTTTCAAACACAGTCCAAATCGGCAGATGCTTATAATGATTTTGTTTTGCTCGGTGAAAAATCTGTTGTTAATAGTGCAAAGAATATTGTTGAACGGAAAAAAGAGAAAATAGTCAATCAGAATGACTTGTTGACAAATAACAGCTACAGTCTGACCACGGGAGAAAATGGCGTATATTTTTTGGATTTCCCAAGCCAAAGTATGACACAGGGATTTGTGATATTTCCCAAAAAAGGTGATGCAATGCAAGCAGGTGTATTAAAATCTGCAATCGACACTTTATTGGTTCAAGTAACAGATGACAATAAGAAAATAGACAGTACGCTGACTCGTTATTTTCGCTCCGAAATCGGAGTTAATAATACAAGATTAGCAGCACCTTATTTTAACCTGTTTTCTTTGGCTGACCAATTAATCCCGACACAAGTGGCAGCTTCATTATTAAATCATAATGCCTCTTTTTTGATAGAAGGTCAGTTTTCTGGAGTACAGGACTCAATACAGCAAAGCCAGATAAAACAAGGCATATTGCTAAGCGAGCAGGAATATGAGCAATTACGTAGTTTTTATACCATTGTTCATAGGTCGGTGCTTTCAGAAGATAAATTCAGGAAAAGAAAAGGGCTGCGAGCCTATCTGAAAGTTGTTTCCGACAATACGCCAACATTGAAAAGAATAAAAAGAAGAAAGCTCAAAAGAATGCCGATGAGTGAATTAGTAAAATTTACAACGGGCTTTTCGATGAGTAGAGACTCCTTAATGAATATGACACCTAAAGAGTGGATTAAGAGTAAAGAAATGGAACCGGAATTAGTCTTGGAATACTTTGAGCAATTCAGAGATATTGCAGCTAAAATGGGTGTTTCCAAAGGAGATACTGCTATAAGGATTGTACACGAAGGACAGGTCTTTTATTGGCTGAGTGAGGAGTATATACCAATGTTAATACAAAAAGAATATGAGCATAATCATAACTAACGAAACGATAAAGCAACTTTTTCATATAGCACAGTCTATAGCGAAAGAGAATTATAATGAGCGGTACGGAGCTTCGCATTTGCTTCAGGCATTGATGCACCGTGAAATTGATTTGAGAGGTTTTCTGGAAAGTATAGATAAAGATCCGAATTATATTCACGATTGGGCAGATGTACGTATCGAGGAATACCCAACAACGACACAAATCCCGTCTGAAATCGGGCAGGATAATACGGTAGAACAAATCATTGAGGCAGCCGATGATGTTCGTTTAAAGCTGGGGTTGGATGAGATAACACCTATATGTGTGATTGCTGCCATTGTAAAGCCCGGTATAGCTTTTTCGGCAGAGCAGTTAAAGTCATTACCGCTCAAAGAGCACGAAATATTCAGTGCGTTTGGTAATACCCGCCAGACGTTTGTACCGGATATTTCGGGTATGTCCGGAATGGGAACAAGCAACGGAAGTATGTCATTTCCTGCTATACAGAGCTATTGTGTCGATAAAACCGCACAG
>DASRQG010000234.1:0-2352 GCA_035645995.1 Mariniphaga sp.
CACCCACATCCATGGCATTTGCAATGGTCTGCACTGATGATCTGGGAGAGTAGACACCGTTTTGCAGATACTTAGTAAATACATCATTGTTATTATTGGCTGCAATAAAACGTTTGATGGGGAGTCCCATTTTATTTGCAAACAACCCTGCCGTAAGATTTCCTAGATTGCCACTTGGAACAGAAAACACAACATTTTCTGCCAATGCAGATTCTTTATATGAATTCAATTTAGCAAGCTGAGCAAAAGCATAAAAATAATAGAATGATTGCGGAAGAAACCTTGCAACATTTATTGAATTTGCCGATGTTAAATTAAGCATCTGATTAAGTTCCTCATCCATAAAGGCCGATTTTACCAATGCCTGGCAATCATCAAATGTCCCATCAACTTCAAGAGCAACAATGTTTTGCCCCAATGTAGTAAACTGAGCTTCTTGCATCTCACTCACTTTGCCCGACGGATATAATACAAACACCTGAATACCTTCCACTCCAAGAAATCCATTTGCAACTGCACTGCCTGTATCTCCGGATGTTGCCACAAGAACTTTAACATCATCCTGATTTCGTTCTTTAACAAAATAGGATAACATGCGAGCCATAAACCTTGCACCCACATCTTTAAATGCAAAGGTAGGACCATGAAACAGCTCAAGTACAAATATGTCTTTTTCTATCTCAATAAGCGGTATTTCAAAATTTAGTGTATCAGCAACTATAGAATCCAACTTTTCTTTAGGAATATCATCACCAAAAAATGCCTCTGCAACCGTTTTCGAAATCTCTACCAGACTTTTATCAGCTATCTCTTTAAAGAAATTATCTGAAAGATAAGGAATATGCTCAGGCATAAATAACCCCCTATCCGAGGCTAACCCTTTTATAACCGCCTCCTGCAACGACGCTTTTGGCGCTTTTTTATTCGTACTATAAAACAACATCTTATATATTAAATAAAGTGTTCATAAACTGATTACTATGCAACAAACCATAACCACCATCTCTTGCAGCAAACTCATCATAAGTATGCACACCATCCGGCTTAATATCCTTGTGCCAAATCAAAAAAGGAATTGGGTTGCTGGTATGAGTGCGTATTGCACATGGAGTAGGGTGATCAGGAAGTATTGCAATGGTTACTGGCTCCTCCCAGCTAACAATCTCCTCATATATCGGTTTCACAATACGCTTGTCGAGATACTCAACCGTCTTTAACTTAAGTGGTACATCACCTTCATGTCCAGCTTCATCACTAGCTTCTATATGTAGATAGACAAAATCCTTTTCTTTTAAAGCCTCAAGAGCTGCCTTCGCTTTACCTTCATAATTAGTATCATATAACCCTGTTGCACCTTCAACCATAATAACTTCAAGTCCGGCATAAACACCAATACCTCTAATAAGATCAACTGCAGAAATTACAGAGCCGCTCTTAATCGGGAACATCTCAAATAGAGGTTTCATATTGGGACGAAAACCAGGCGACCAGGGCCAAATACTATTAGCAGGATCCTTCCCTTCCGAAATTCTTTTTAAATTGATAGGATGATTCCTAAGAATCTCTTGCGATTTTAATATCAAACTATTTAATGCATCAGCAGTATCCTTAGCTTCAGGTCTTTCTGGCTTTATCATATTAGGCTTAAACGGTTTCTCAGGTATATCATGAGGAGGAGTGCAGTTAATAAATTTATTACCACCCTTCATTTTCAAAACATGCCGATACGAAACACCAGGGTGAAAACTGAACACTTCGTCACCTAAACTTTTCTCTAAAAAACGAATCAACTCAGAAGCTTCTTCTGTAGATATATGCCCTGCCGAATGGTTCTTCAGCATTTCACCATCAATAGATACAAGATTACAGCGCATAGCCATTTCACCATCGTATATATCAATGCCCATGCTAGCAGCCTCAAGTACGCCCCTACCTTCATAAACCGCTGGCACATCATATCCCAATACCGACAGGTTGGCAATCTCACTACCAGGGGAGAACCCCTTTGGAATTGTATCCAGCAGTCCATTCCTCCCTTTGCTTGCAAGCATGTCCATGTATGGCGTATGTGCCGCCTGAATTACAGTTTTATTGCCTAACGAACCAATTGGTTCGTCTGCCATCCCATCTCCCAGAATTATTATGTACTTCATTTCTGTTGTATTTAGAACAAAAATCCTTCAACTATTTATCTCAAATCAAAACTACCTTATATTCGCTATTGAGATAATATCTGAAAATACTCCAGCTGCAGTAACGCTTGCACCTGCTCCATAGCCCTTTATTACCATAGGATACTCGTTATAACGTTCTGTAGAAATCATTATAATATTATTGCTTCCTTCCAAATCA
>DASRQG010000235.1:0-5178 GCA_035645995.1 Mariniphaga sp.
GCTATTGCACCTGAAATCTTCCAATCGTTCAACCCACTCTTCATCGTTTCATTGACCTTCCTTGTAATGGGTATCTTTAACTGGCTGGCCGGTAAAGGAAAAGAACCCTCCACACCACGTAAGATCGGTATTGGTATGATCATTGCCTCATTTGGGTTCCTCATCATGCTACTGGCTTCGGTCGATGTAGTTTCACCTGTAGAGCTTCAGGGAGAACCGGTACCCGAATCGTCAAGGGTTTCGCCATACTGGCTGATGAGCAGTTACCTGGTGCTTACCATCGCCGAACTGTTCCTGAGCCCTATGGGATTGTCGTTTGTTTCGAAAGTGTCACCTGTAAGGTTCCAGGGGTTAATGCAGGGTGGCTGGTTATTGGCTACTGCTGTTGGTAACAAATTACTAGGCATAGGCAGTTACTTCTGGGACAGGCTTGAACTATGGCAACTATGGGCTATTTTCGTATTGTGCTGTATTATATCAGCTGCATTTATCTTTTCCATCATGAAGAAACTGGAAAAGCTGACATCATAAATCCTACAGAATTTAAAAAGTCAAAATACCGTATTATGGAAGTTAAAAACAAAAGCTTCCAAATAAGAACCTGGTGCATCCCGCCAGGTTTTTTTATTTATATTGATGGAATTACCAGAAAATCATGTTGTGGCCTGAAGCTTTATAAGCAAAGCATTCATTTTTGCCTCAACTAAAAATACAATTTTGTTTATAATCCTAAACTAAAGGAAATGATGCATGAACCTTTCGCTCATTAAAAAGCCGGAAGCTTTAACCCCCGGCTTTTTAATCCCAGAAACAAATAAGTTTCATGAGTAGTAAATATTATCATTTATCGATCTGAATAACAGGCCTATTGAAAAAGTCGCAGATTGTCTTTTTAAATAGAACCACCGATAGGAATCTGCATCAGGCTCCATGGAGTCAGTATCAGTCGACATCCATAGAAATTCCTTGTTATTAAAATAATTATATCCTGCTTTAGCAATTAGGCAAGTTTTCTTCCCGAGGAAAAATTTATAACCTATTCCCCCAGCCAACAGGGTTCCATCTTCCTGTGCCTGAGAATTAAAAACAACAGTTTTCCCTGCATCCAAAAATACGAAAGGTGTATTTCGTGCGTCCTTTAAATATCCCCTGAAATCGAGAAATACAGGAAATGTATTTGCTCCGGGATTTTCGAAGCGGTCGGCACCAAAGCCAACACCTGCAGAAAAATGTGGATTTATAAAATACCCGGCAACAAATCTCAGACTTTTTGCATATCCATTTTCAACAAATGTTATATGAGGGAAATCTGTTGAAAGGCCGGTGCCTTTATAAAATCCTAATTCAGTCGTTAAAAAAAGATTTCTGTTTTTCTTATCATCTTTATTCTCCGAACCGGAAGTATACACAAATAAGAATAGCAGAAAAAATAAAGTGGTTAGTTTAAGTTTCTTAAGCATCATCAATTCACTTTCTCAGGATTTAAACCAGCTCCTTTTCGGTTATTATAATTTAGCCATTTCTTCCTTCAACCATTTAGGACGATCGGTCGTAATAGCTTTAACTCCAATATCTGTCAGTTGCTTACCAATTGCCGGATCATTGACGGTCCAGGCAAGCACCTCCAAATTGTGAGCATCAGCCTGTTCAACTACTTCTTTATCAATTATTTTATAATTAAGATTGATCCCCGAAAGCCCCGCTTCAGCAGCCTGTTTAATTTTGGTTTCCAAACCGTTTTTGTTGGAGCTTAACCAATAGCATTTATTATCCGGAAATTCTTTTTGAGTATCAAGTATGGTTTCCCAATCAAATGCAATAAAAATCATTTGTTCCATTTTCCCGCTCTGCTCAATTATTCGCTTCAAATGAGAAATTATTTCCTTTCCCGCTTTAATCTCAACTACCAGGTGCTTATTTGGGGGAACAGTTTTAATCAGCTCAGAAAGGAATGGTATCTTTTCTCCTTTGTATTTTTTATCTTTCCAACTGCCAACATCCAGGTTACGCAACACCAGTGAAGGAGTATTCTTCACTACCATTGTTTTGTTACCAGCTGTTACACGTTTTGTATCCTTATCGTGAATAGCTACCACCTGGTTATCACTAGCAAGGTAAACATCTATCTCAACGGCATCTGCACCAAGTTCCCATGCCAGATTTGCTGAGGCTAATGTATTTTCAGGTGCAAGATATGAAGCTCCCCGGTGTGCAATAATCATCTGTTGCGCTACTAATTCAAATCCGGCAAAAATCATTAAAGCAGTAATAAATGTTTTCATCCGTAAATTAATTGTTTATAATGGTTGGATGGTATTCGCATGATGAATTTTCATCCTGATTTTTGATTAACGAATCATGCTCGTTTAATGTTATCATCTTTTGAATCCCGAAGATAGGAAGTAAAACAGGTATTACACTCATCAAGGCAAAAAAAATTGTAGATTTATACCAATTAAACCTGACGCAACATCACAAATTGTTTTTGAATTATGGGTATATTCCTACTTAAATGCCTGGCTAAACTGCCATTTCGTTTTTTATACATGCTTTCCGGTATTGTTTTCTTTGTTATTTACCGGATGATCGGTTATCGCAGGAAAGTTGTTATTGACAATTTGAAAAATGCTTTTCCGCAAAAAACAGATAAAGAGATCAAACAAATCAGTAAACGATTTTATAAACATTTTAGCGATCTCTCCATTGAGACAATAAAATTATCCGACATGGATAAACAGGATTTCGATAACCGGGTAAAAGTTAAACATACCCACTTTTTGAAAGCCTTATACAAACAGGGAAAAAGTGTAGTCGTGCTCACCATGCATTATAACAATTGGGAATGGAGCAGTTGTATCCCGCTCCATCTGCACCACATACCTGTGGCAGTTTACAAACCGCTTCACAATAAAAAATTCAATACGTATATGAACCGAATCAGATCGGGTTTTGGAGCTGAAATGATACCAACTGACAAGGTACTCCGGAGGGTATTAGAATCCGTGGAAAAAAATGAAGTGATATCATTATGGCTGGCTGGAGACCAGACTCCCCCACTCTTTCACAAATTCTGGTTACCTTTTCTCAATCGCCAAACTTTATTCTACAAAGGCCCGGCAGCAATTGCCCGTCGATTTAATTTCCCTGTTGTTTTCCAGAAGATTGAAAAAAACGGACGGGGAAAATATACTATCACTTTTGAGCTGTTGATAGCAAACCCTGCAGAATTCGATGAGCAAGAAATTATGAACATTTACATTCAAAAGATGGAAGAAGTTATAAAAGAGCAGCCGGAATATTATCTTTGGTCCCATAAAAGATGGAAACATCAACCTCCATCTGAAATACCCGGAAATTATTGAGCGGGTATAGAATTTTATCAATACAGAATAATGAGCATCAGTGGAAAGATTAATCCGGTTCAGAAAAAACAAGCATCATCTGCAAACAATCCCTATCACGAAGGCATTTTAAAAAGAAATTTGAATAAACTGCCGGCAGGATTTCTATATCTCATCTCCCTGTTACCATTTATGGTATTATATATAGTTTCTGATATATTTTACCTGATCGTACGTTATGTTATAAAATACCGGTATAGGGTGGTGATGGAAAACCTGACCCACTCTTTTCCCGAAAATTCTAAAAAAGAAAATCAGAAAATTGCCAACCGATTTTACCGGCATTTTGCGGACCTGATGATCGAAACTATTAAACTACATAGTGTTAGTAAAGACGAACTGGATAAACGGGTGCAGCTTGAAGGGCAGGAAATTATACATGAATACTATAAACAAGGTAAAAGCTTTATTGTATTGGCCATGCACCATAATAATTGGGAATGGTGTAGTTATCTGTTGACAAAGATAAAACATAAAGGACTGCTGATATATAATCCCATAAGAGGAAATAAGTCCATGGAAAAATTCCTACTACACTCACGTGAACGCTGGGGAGGCAAGTGTATTCCGGTGAATCAATCGGCACGGGTAGCACTTCAGTTTCATCGTGATGGCATTCCTACCATGCTTTGGCTGGGTGCAGATCAGACACCACCTGCCAACTCGCAGTTCTGGACTATATTTCTGAACCGGGAAACCCCATTTTTTACAGGACCTGAAAAAATTGCACAAAAAACCAATCAGCCTGTCTTTTTCCAATATATGAGCAAATTGAAACGAGGACAATATATCACACGTTATATTCCTCTTGTAATAAACCCTTCGGAAATGGAGCCAAAAGATATCCTGTTGGCTTACATCGAAAAAATGGAAGAGATTATAAAAAAGGAACCCGAATATTATTTATGGTCACACCGGAGATGGAAACATACCCGCCCTGAAAATATTCCACTCACGCTTCCTTAAAAGAATCATCCTCTTTTTTCTCCGAAAAGTAAATTCAATTCACTCTTTTTAATTTTAAAAAGCAGATTATTTTTCCTACCATCGGCAACTTTTTTGTTGCTTAAATCTACATACATAAAATATACCTTGTCCATACTTTCTTCGATATTTATCGAACTTGGTCTGGAGCATGTATGGACAATGACTGTCGAATCAATGGAAGATAAGTGTAAAAATGAACCCAAAAAGTCAGCTAATGCATGAATAAAAATGAAAAGATTTATTACCGTACGAATGAGAAAATTTTTCAGGTATTTAAATATTGATTTGTTGTAATTTTGGCTGTCAATAATGAAGAACAATTTACCGGATATTTATTATTTCAACCCCACCTGTGAATATGCAGTAGCAAATGGGAATACATCATGGCAGCCGAATCGTTTGCTTCAAAAAATGGAAGCTGATTTAGAAACGCTGCCTGTGTATTTTAGCAGTCATGAGGATGTGGTGTTGGTTCGAAAGGCTCCTGCTTCGGCCTATCTTGATTCACTGGACAAATTATCCATTCAGGCACCTCATTTTGAAAACCTTCATCATTTTTCAGCCAATAAAGCATTCATTGAGAAAGCTAAAAACCGGCTTAAGCCTTGGGGATGGAGCCCTGCAGCACATAAACTACTTCAACCACTGAAGCCCTTTTGTTCTGAACAGTTCAAGAAATCACCGGTATCGATATGGAGGCCTGAATACCGGGAGATTTACTCCAAAAAATTTGCACTTGACATATTAAAGCAGGTTTTACCACTGCTACCTGCCGGACAAGTAATTGAAC
>DASRQG010000236.1:0-3288 GCA_035645995.1 Mariniphaga sp.
TGTCCGTCTCATTATGATCACCTGTAGCTTGTAGGTGTTTTTTAACAAGAGCAATGTTGTTGTGAGACTCATTTTCTTTAAGTACAGGCATATTGCCCGGCAGGGGCCAACCACCCGAATTCTTTAACTGCAAAAGATTACTAAAGGCTTCAAGTAGTAAATCATACTGTTCGTGTTTCGGTCTTAATTGATTAAACGAACCTGATATATCTCCTTTAGTGAGTGCAACTTCCAGATGTTCCACCAGATCGATTTCATCAGGCAAAATTTCCCAAATCACTTCTAATTCTGCCGGATCTAGTATTCCGGAGTAAATTTTGGAAGCAAAATCAAAATATAACTGTGTAAGGCTTACATCTGCCTCTGTAATTATTTGAGCTTTTGGGTTATCTGTTGATGAGCTGTTGCTTAATTGAATTAATGCATTTTCAATATTGGTGAGAAATCCTGTGGGTTCAGGTATTCCTTCTTTCCATGACTCTTTTAATTCAGTAATCAATTCTTCTCCTAATGGGTTCAGGGAATTTTTATTAAACCATACCGGCTTGAATTCTCTGTTTTGGTAAAAAATCTTAATTTCATCCCTGTATTCCGTAATTGTAGTCCAGTTAAAATGCTGGTCGATGATTACCTCTTCTGGTTTTGATGTAGTGCCGAGCAATGTTTTCAATGAGAACCGCTTTTCCTTTTGGGGAGAACTGCAGGCAAAAATTGTTAACAACAAAATAAGACTTAAAAAGGATAAAAAGTTGTATGTTCTTTCAGACATATAATTCGTGGTTTTTAGGGGCTTCTTTATAAAACCGTATTCATACAACACACGCACAATTTACCCGGTTCAAATTGAATTACCATTAAGGATTATTTTTTCCATTTAAGACGTAAGCTGTTTGTTACCACACTTACGCTGCTCATTGCCATTGCAGCACCGGCTATCATGGGGTTCAGCATAAAACCGTTAATGGGATATAGTATTCCTGCCGCTATCGGAATTCCAATAAGATTGTATATAAATGCCCAGAATAAATTCTGCCTGATAGTACGCACAGTCTGTTTTGATAATCTTACAGCCTGTGGTATTTTTTGTAAGTCGGATGAAATAATTGTCATTTTAGCTACATCCATAGCAATATCGCTTCCTTTTCCCATAGCAATACTTACATCAGCTTGTGCTAAGGCAGTACTGTCATTAATACCGTCACCAACCATTGCTACTATTTTCCCTTTTGCCTGTAGCTCTTTTACATATTCAGCTTTCCCTGCAGGCAATACTTCTGCTTTGTAATTTGTTATGCCTGTTTGGGCAGCTATGGCACTGGCTGTTGTTTCATTGTCACCGGTCAGCATATAAACTTCGATACCTGAATTCATTAATTTTTTGATTGCTTCTGCCGACGATGTTTTTATTTTGTCGGCAATTGCAATTACTGCCAATGCTTGTTTATCATCAGCAAACCAAATAACTGTTTTTGACTCCCTGCTCCAGTCATCTGCTTTTAGTTCCAAATCTTCGGAAATCAGAATTTGATGTTCCCGGAGTAGTTTTTTATTCCCGGTGAAATATCGGATACCATCTACTTCTGCGGCAGCCCCTTTTCCTGTTATACTTTCAAAATTTGAAGATGACACTTCTGATTGCTGATTGTAATAATTAACCACTGCATCTGCCAATGGGTGCTCCGATTTCTTTTCTATTGTATAAAGGATATTTTTGTTACCATTATTTTCCTGAAGCCAAAAAACATCGGTAACAACTGGTTTTCCTTCTGTAATAGTACCTGTTTTGTCAAGAACAACTGCATTAATATTCTTTGCCAGTTCCAGGCTTTCAGCATCTTTAATAAGAATCCCGTTTTCGGCACCTTTGCCCACACCTACCATTATCGCTGTTGGTGTAGCCAGTCCAAGCGCACAGGGACATGCAATAACCAAAACTGTAATTAATGATAATAAGCCCTGGCTGAAGCCATTGTCTCCTCCAAGAATCATCCATGTAAAGAAGGTTACTATTGCTATAGATATCACCACAGGAACAAATATTCCGGCGATCTTATCAACCAGCTTTTGTACAGGAGCTTTACTTCCCTGGGCATCCTGTACCATTTTGATGATCTGTGCGAGCATGGTTTCTGACCCAACTTTCTCAGCTTTAAATAAAAAACTGCCTTTTTGATTGATAGTACCCGCATACACTTTCTCACCTTCTTGTTTAAGTACAGGAACTGGTTCTCCCGTAAGCATGCTTTCATCAACATACGAGCTGTGTGCTGTTACTTCTCCGTCTACAGCAATCTTTTCCCCAGGTTTTACAACAATAATATCTTCTTTGTGAATCTCTTCTGCTGGTATCTGTTGTTGTGTGCCATCAGGCAATAGCCTGGTAACCATTTTAGGCTGCAGCCCCATTAATTTTTTTATCGCTTCGGAGGTATTGCCTTTAGCTTTTTCTTCAAGCAGGCGGCCTAATAATATGAATGCTATAATCACAGCAGCAGCTTCAAAATAAACATGTGCCTCTAATCCTCTGCTTTGCCAAAACTGAGGGAATAATGTATTGAAAACACTGAAAGCATAAGCTACACCGGTTGATAGAGCAACCAGTGTATCCATATTTGCCGACTTGTGTTTGGCCTGCTTCCATGCATTAATATAAAAATCCCTGCCAAAAATCAGGATGACAGGCGTTGATAAAATCCACATGATTTCATTGGCATAGGGAATGTTCATGAAAAACATGCCAATAATTACTACCGGAAGTGAAAGAATAATTGCTCCGGCTGTTCGTTTTTGTAATTTTCTGTATTTATTATCCCTTAATTCATCAAGTGAAGTCTGAGTATCGGGAGTTTTTTCAATTACAAGATCATAACCAACTTCCTGTACAGCTTCTTTCATTTCTTCAGGTGTGATTACTCCAGGTAAGTACTCTACAGCTAAAGTTGCTGTTGCAAAGTTTACCGATGCATTAATTACTCCATTCTGTGATATAGTCATACTTTGTGCACTTGCAGCACATGAAGCACAATTTAGATGAAGCACCGGAAATGTATCTTTCACGGAAGGAACTTCATATCCCATTTTTCTTATGATTTCAACAGCTTCAGGAAATATGGAATGACCATTAGCAGGAGTTATTACAGCACGATGATTATTGATTTCAACCCGTTGTGAAGCTACCCCTTTAATTTTTTTTAGTTTTTCTTCAAGTACATGAGCATCATTTTCATTACCTACACCTTCTACAGGTATATATATTAGTTGTTGCTTTAAATTTTCCATTGCTTCAGC
>DASRQG010000237.1:0-7342 GCA_035645995.1 Mariniphaga sp.
TCAGGAACTGAAATCACGGGGGTTCAATTGCTGATATGTTTATTTGTTTTTACTGATAACAGGTATAGGTTCTCAGACAAAGTATAGGCAGTTGAAGTACCACCTCAATCTTAACAGGTTTAACCAACAGTCATCAATAAATTAATAAACAAGCTACTATATGCCTGTTTTCATTTTTGCTTCAGGTAATCAAAACCTCCCTTTCGTAGATTTATACCATATTCAATCCATGCTTTAAGACAAGCCAGGAAATTTGTCCATCCTTCAGTATTTTGCATCAGCCATAAAATTCCTTCATCATTCCTTTCACCCCCCGTTTCAGTAATCCGAACAACAGTAGAATCATGATTGATGGCTTCCAGACTGATTTCTACAGTATGTGCTCGCCCGTTAACTTCCCACGAGAATGTTATTCGTTTATCTTTATCAATTGCACCAACTTTAACAGGAGCATCCTCATCAAACTCAGGAAACCGCCAAATCAATAATTTTCCTTCTTCCATTATACCTGTGCTTTCAGAAATAAAGTATCTGGTCATTTGTTTAGGATCAATTATTGCTTCGAAAACTTCATGGGGAGGTTTTTGAATCTGCAAAGCCACAATAACTTTTAAACCTTTATTTTGAAGAACCATGAAAAATTAATTATAAGTTTATAACTGCTTTAACAACTCCATCTTTATAACCAGCTACTGTATCAAAAGCAGCAGCAGTTTCTCTTAAAGAATAATGATGTGTTACCATCTGTTCAAGATTTACCTTACCGCTGGCAGCTAAATCTATAGCCTCCTGAACACAATGGTTCTGACGTCGTATATTTAAAACAGTGATTTCCTTACGGCGCATCAGATCCATATCGAAATAATATCCTGCTGATTCAGGAATACCAACCAAAACCAGTTTACCACCCGGTTTCAATATTTTGAGCGCATTATTTACTGCGTCCTGTTCACCACTAGCCTCAAAAACTTCATCAACCAATAATTCCTCGTGATCTTTTACTTTTACTTCTACATCTTCATTCAAAGGATTAATTATATATCCGGCACCCATTTCCCCGGCTTTCTTTAATCTGTATTCCAACGGTTCAACCATTCCAATACTGGAAATACCATCGGCTTTTAATTTTAACAAAATACTCAATCCTATAGGCCCGGCGCCAAAGATTATAGCAGAATTAGAATTACCGGAAAGGTTTGCTTGTCTGACAGAATATATTCCTATTGAAAAAGGTTCTATAAGTGCAGCTTGTATCGGATTAAGCTTACCGGTTACCGGAAAACAGGTAAAAGAAGGCATGACAATATAGTCTGAGAGACAACCTTCCAGCTGACCGGGGCAACCAAGAAACTTATTATGCCTGCAGGTATGGGGCCTCCCCGACAAACATTGGTCGCAACTGCCACAAAATACTGCAGGATCTACCACAACCAGATCACCTTTCTTCAAACCGGTAACTTCACTCCCTGCTTCCTCAACATATCCGGAGCATTCATGTCCAACTGCAAAAGGATATTCTACAATTTGAGAGCCAATCTTTCCTTCACTGTAATAATGAATGTCTGAACCACAAACCCCAATAGATGCTAATCTTATTTTAACATCTGTAGTACTAGTTAATGAAGGATCATTAACAGTAATGGTTTCCATTTTACTTAGTCCGGTCAATACAACTTTTTCCATTTATTCCAATATTTTATAAAATATAAATATATACACTTTAAACAAAAAAGCGAATCTTTTAAAATTATTTTTAAAGTGTGCAATAGATATCATGTTGTTTTTGTATTAATATTGATCTTAGAAAAATTAAGACGAATATGATAACCTGAATTGTCATTAATTCTTCCTATTTACAACAAACAACCACTTACCTTAAAAATACTGAGAATCAATGACATACTGGTCTATTTTTCAACTATAATTAACACTTATTAATAATTTTTTTGTTTTATTTTACTTAGAAGTAGAAATTGTATTATATTAGCAAAGTTTTATAGAAGTTTAAATAATTGTTATTTGGAACACTACCTTTTCTCTGTAAGCCAATATTTTTTCCAGATCTAACTAAGCTAGAACTATGAGCTATCGGGTTATCGCCACCAATGGTAACCCGTTTTTTTTATATATATTCCATATTACGCTTAAAGCGAATTGAAAAGAGTATCCCGGCAAGGCCAAGGCCGGCAAGATATCCATACCATATACCTATAGGCCCGGACTCAAGTATAAATGAAGACACATAACTCACCGGAACACCTACCAGCATATAAGCTCCAAAAGCTATAAGCATAGGAATTTTAACGTCAGCCAATCCTCGCAAAGCACTTAGCATAACAACCTGCAAGCCATCGAATATCTGAAAGACAGCTGCAACTATAAGAAGCTTCGAGGCGATATCAATTACAGCGCGGTCAGAAGTAAAAATCAATGGCAACAGATGCCGGCCTGAAATAAATATTAATCCCATAAGCAACATAAACAAAAGAACCAAATGTGCTGAAGCGAAAACAGCCATCTTCAGCGACTTTAAATCTTTTTGGCCTAACTGATGACTCACTCTAATTGTTGTAGCCTGTGATACACCCAAAGAAATCATATACGAAAAGCCTGATAAACCAATCGCTACCTGGTGGGCAGCCAAGGGTATTTCGCCATGCCAACCCATCATAACAGCTCCTACACTAAATGTTGTTGTTTCTACTATTATTTGAAAACCTACAGGTAAACCAATATTCAACAATGAAAAAATGCGTTTTCGGTTTAATTTCAAAGCATGTGCTTTGGTGAAAACTGAACGGAATTTTTTACTTTTCCTGATAAAGATCAAAAACATGACAGGCATTGCCAGCCTTGAAACGAATGTTCCTATCCCTGCACCTATCAGCCCCATCTCAGGAAAACCCAGTTTCCCAAAAATCAATAAATAATTTGCAATTACATTAACCACATTCGAGGTAAGGGTAATGATCATTGCCAGCTTTGTATTCCCTATCCCTTCAAAAAACTGCTTCATGGAAAAAAAGAGCATAAAAGGCAGATAAGAAGCACATAATAACAGGTAATAAGGCTTTGCCTGTTCCATCACTTCCGGTTCCTGCCCCATAAAAGGCAACAGAAAATAAACAGCCAGCATAATGAGCGTTAATCCTGTACCTGCCATAAGGTGGGTAAAAAGGCCATTCTTAAGCCAATGAAGCACTTCCGAAGATTCATTGTTGCCATATGCCTTACCTACTAATGGTGTTAAGCCATAAGTAATACCCATACCGAAATACATGCCAATAACAAATACATTATTTGCAAAAGCAGCAGCAGCTAGTTCAAGTGTACCTGCATGCCCTACCATTATAGTATCAACCAATGATACAGTAACCTGTCCTATCTGAGAAAGTACAACAGGAAATGCAAGTAGCCCCAATCGCTTATAGAACGGTATATAATGCGCCAAATTCACAGCGCCAAATTTACATTAAAGATTTAAACTGTAAACCACAAACTGAGCATCACCATGAACACGTTCTCAGCCTTATAAAAATTTATTCAATAAACCTTTGAATTAATTTTTTGAACATGCACTTCTATGATTCTAAACCTTTAATAAATTTAAAGATAAAATTGTCTGTTTTTGTCAATATTATTAGTCTATTTTTTGTTCATGAACTCCAGTGGTATAATTTAGAACCTTTAAAAATAATGTATCAATTAAGATTAAACATTTTAGGTTAAAGTAGGTTACTTATTTTGAATTTTTACAAAAAGCTATACGATGCAAAACATATCAAAAATCCTAATTGCTAACCGGGGAGAAATTGCTATACGTATCATGCGCACATGCAAGGAAATGAATATTGCCACTGTAGCAGTATTCTCAGATGTCGATCGCACCTCACAACACGTAAGGTATGCCGACGAGGCATGGCATATAGGTAAAGCTCCTTCGTCGGAAAGTTATTTAAATATTGAAAAGATAATGGCAGTAGCAAAAAAAACCAAAGCAGATGCCATTCATCCCGGTTATGGTTTTTTATCGGAGAATGCCCACTTTGCACGCAGATGTCAGGAAGAAGGGATAATGTTTATAGGCCCCTCACCTCAGGTGATTGAACAAATGGGAGACAAGATTAAGGCAAGAGAGGCCATGCAAAAAGCAGGACTACCTGTAGTTCCCGGAACTCCAGGCAGTGTTGTATCAGAACAGGAAGCACTGGATTCTATTCGTGAAATCGGACTACCCGTAATGATTAAAGCTGCTGCCGGAGGAGGTGGAAAAGGAATGAGACTGGTACATCATGAACGCGACATTGTTTCAGCAGTAAGAGCTGCACGCTCCGAAGCGAAAGCCGCTTTTGGCGATGATGCAGTTTACATCGAAAAATACATTACCTCCCCACACCATATAGAGTTCCAAATACTGGGCGACAATTTTGGAAATGCCATTCATTTATTTGAACGTGAGTGTTCTGTTCAAAGACGTCATCAAAAAATGATTGAAGAGACTCCCTCTCCACTGATGACTCCTGAACTGAGACAAAAAATGGGAAATGCAGCTGTTGAAGCTGCCAAAGCAGTTAATTACACCGGAGCCGGAACAATAGAATTTCTTGTAGATGACAATTTGAATTACTATTTCCTGGAAATGAATACGCGCCTTCAGGTAGAACATCCAATTACCGAAAGGGTAACAGGTGTGGATCTTGTGAAACAACAAATAAGAATAGCTGAAGGCCATCCTTTGGAATATACCCAGGAACAACTTGTACAAAAAGGGCATTCTATTGAATGCCGTATTTATGCGGAAGACCCGGACAATAACTTTATGCCCGGTGCCGGTAAAATTTATAAAATTAATGAACCATTGGGATTGGGTGTAAGGACTGATGGATACGTTTATGAAGGTTATGAGATACCTATTTATTACGATCCTATGATCTCTAAACTTATTGTTTGGGGGGAAAACCGTGAAGAAGCCATCCAAAGAATGAGACGGGCTTTATACGAATATAAAATAACCGGTGTTAAAACTTCAATAAAATTCCTGGAAAGAATCATGAATAATTCCGATTTTACTGAAGGTAAATATAACACTCATTTTATTGAAAAAAATCAGGAGGAATTGATGAAAAGTGACGATTGTTCTATTTATGACGACATGGTTGCTATAGCTGCGTACATTGATTTCTTTTCAAAAATTAACCGCATCCGGGAAAATAACAAAGAATTTGCTCCTGCCCAAAGCAGGTGGAAAAAAACTCCTTATATAAATCATTTCTAAAAGAATATTATGTCATTAGAAATAAAAGTCAACGACCGCACGTCGATTGTCAGAATGTTAAACCAAAAAGGCAACTTGCTTGAGATAGAAGTAGATGGGAAAGTATATAATATAGATCTGCTTCACACACCCGACGGAACATTTTCTATTATAGAGAATGGTATGTCACACAACATTGAGCTGGTTCCTGCCAACCATCCTAAAAAATATACAGCTCACACCCTGTACCACACCTATGATGTTGAAATTATAGATGCGGAGGCACGTTACCTGATTAACAGAAGTGTAAATGGCAGTTCCGGATCTGAGAAAACAATTTCATCCCCCATGCCCGGTAAAGTTGTTAAGATACTTTACAAAGAAGGTGATGTAGTACAAAAAGGTGACACAGTAGTT
This sequence comes from Mariniphaga sp., assembly GCA_035645995.1. GTDB lineage: Bacteria > Bacteroidota > Bacteroidia > Bacteroidales > Prolixibacteraceae > Mariniphaga. Next base: position 5,672 of record DASRQG010000237.1, read on the forward strand.
ATTATATCAGCCATGAAAATGGAAAGTGAATATAAATCACCTGTCGATGGTATTATAAAACGTATTAATGTTGATGAAGGAGATACGGTTGAAGGCAACCAGATTCTTATTGAAATAGATTAAACCTGTTTATTATATGGATTTAAAAGAAAAATACAACCGGCTCGAAGAACTAAATAAGATAGCAGAGCTGGGCGGAGGAATTGAACGTATTCAGAAACAACATGATTCCGGAAAAAAAACTGCACGTGAAAGGATACAGCAGCTGCTCGATCCGGGTACATTCAACGAAATTGATAAGTTGGTAACGCATCGCAGTCATGATTTTGAAATGCAAAACAAAAAATTTCCGGGCGATGGTTTGGTAGCCGGATATGGTAAAATTAACGGAAGACTGGTATATGTTTTTGCACAGGATTTCACTGTGTTTGGAGGATCTTTAAGTCGCGCCAATGCCGATAAGATCGTCAAAATACAAAACATGGCACTTCAAATGGGAGCACCTGTAGTAGGGTTAAATGATTCGGGAGGTGCCCGCATCCAGGAAGGTGTTGAAAGTCTGGCCGGATATGCCGACATTTTTTATAACAATGTTATCTCCTCAGGTGTAGTACCTCAAATATCTGCTATCCTGGGGCCATGTGCCGGCGGAGCAGTTTACTCTCCTGCCCTCACCGATTTTATTTTTATGGTCGATCAAAAAAGCCACATGTTTGTAACGGGCCCTGATGTGATTAAAACAGTGACTCATGAAGACGTCACCAAAGAAGAACTCGGTGGGGCTACAACGCACAGCACTAAAAGCGGAGTGGCACATTTTACAGGTTCCGATGAAGAACAAACATTGATCATGATTCGGGAATTGCTGAGTTTTCTTCCATCTAATAATATGGATGACCCGCCTGTAAAATCTACCATTGATGCATCCGATCGCGTGGATGAGGCCCTTCAGGACATAGTACCTGCAGATCCCAATAAGCCCTACGACATGCATGAGATTATCCAGACAGTGATCGACAATAAGCACTTTCTGGAAGTACAGCCTCAATATGCTAAAAACATAATATGTGGATTCGCCCGGTTTGCAGGCCATCCTGTAGGTATTGTGGCCAACCAACCTGCCCACCTGGCAGGTGTACTGGATATCAATTCATCAACAAAAGCTGCCCGTTTTGTAAGGTTCTGCGATGCTTTTAACCTTCCGCTGGTAACCTTAGTTGATGTCCCCGGTTTTCTTCCAGGCACTGCACAGGAGTTTGGCGGAATTATAAAGCATGGTGCAAAACTTCTGTATGCATTTTCAGAAGCCACAGTTCCGAAGGTGACACTCATTACCCGTAAAGCTTATGGTGGTGCTTACGATGTGATGTCAAGTAAACATATTGGCGGAGATGTAAACCTTGCCTACCCTACTGCAGAAATAGCTGTTATGGGTCCCGAAGGAGCCATTAATATTCTTTATCGCAACAAGTATACCGACGAAGAAAGAACACAGGCTGTAAACGACTACCGCGAAAAGTTTGCCAATCCCTATAAAGCTGCTTCATTGGGTTATATCGATGAAATAATCCAGCCTAAAGAAACACGTAGAAAAATTATAAGTGCATTGGAAATGACCCGCAACAAGCGAAAATCAAATCCGCCTAAGAAGCATGGGAATATACCGTTGTA
>DASRQG010000238.1:0-7821 GCA_035645995.1 Mariniphaga sp.
ATATACTATAGGCAGGAAAACTACTATTGTTGTTAAAGTAGATGCAGTAATTGCGCCACCTACTTCTGCAGTACCATTTATAGCAGCATCTTTAGCGCTCATGCCATTTTCGTGATTTCTGAAGATATTCTCCAGCACAACGATAGCATTATCGACCAACATACCTGCACCCAGGGCTAATCCGCCTAATGTCATAATATTGATCGTTAGGTTGTTGAAGTACATCAGATTAAAGGTTGCTATTATTGAAATTGGAATAGCAATACTAACAATGAATGTAGTTCCTATTCTGCGCAGAAACAGGAAGAGGATAAATACTGCAAGTATGATTCCAAGTAATGCTGTATTCTGAACTTCACCTATCGCGCTGCTAATAAACTTACCCTGATCGTTTACCTGTTCGAGGGAATAACCCGGCAGGGCTCTTTCAATGTTTAAAAGAGTCTGATTTATTTGCTCTACAGCTTTAACTGTGTTAAATCGTGTTTCTTTGTATATAGCCAGGCCAATACTTCTTTTTTTATTGTAATGAACTATATTGACAGGTTCCTTATTTGATAAAGAAACCTTAGCCACATCTCTCAGAAAGACGGGGGCCATTTCAACATTTGTACCTTCATCAGTTTGTTCCCTGACCGGTTTATAGCCCACAATGAGGTTCTCAAAATCAGGGATTTCAGTAATCATACTTACACCTTTTACAATGTATTGTAATCACATTTCACTGATACGGCCACCAGATACATTTCGGTTAAAATTTTGGATGCGGTTGCTTATTTCATCCATCGTTAAGCCTTGGGCCTCCAAGCGGTAAGGATCAGTTTCAATTATAATTTCACTTTCTTCCTGGCCTGAGAGTTCAACTTCTGCTACACCTTCCAGCCTGATGAGTTCGTTGCGTATATAGTTTTCAGCAACTTTCCTTATCTCGTTCATGTCGATAATCTCATTGTGGCTAACCGCAATTAACATCACCGGAGCAGTATTTGGATCGTGTTGCGTGATTCGGATGTCATCGATATCAGCATTTTGAGTAAGAGAATTCAGTGCTTTCTGCAGATCAAGAAAAGCTTCATCCATATCTTTGTTCCAGGCATATTCAACTGTAATTTGAGCTGTGCCTACACGTGTTACTGAAGAGACCTGTAATACGTCCGATTGACGTATTGCAAGCGCCTCAATGTTTTCAACAAATTGTTTCTCCATCTCTTCAGGCGGACGTTCACCTGATTTGACTTCTATAAATATCCTTGGTGAATTAAGATCGGGAAATAAATCAACCCCCAGTTTATCGAACGAGATGTAACCCAGAAGGATGACTCCCAGGACTATCATCAGGATTGTAACCGGATAGTTGACCGAGAATTGTGTTAATTTTTTCATTTTAATAACTTTCTGATGGTAACCCGGAACACCTTACCGGATGATTTTAACCTTTGAATTATCACGCAGCGTTTCAAATCCTTTTATAATAAGCCGTTCATTAGGCTTAAGTCCTTCTGTAACTTCCACAAAGTTTTGGTTTTCAATACCTGTTGTAATCCATCTGTTTTCAGCAGCACTGTTGCGGCCTACTATAAACACATATTTACCCCTGCCACCTGTCAGAATAATATCTTTTGGAATCACAATAGCACTATCTTTCTGATCAGTTATTATATCTGCTTTAGCAAACATACCGGGGCGAAACTTTAAATCGGGATTATTGATAGTCATCTTACCCGTAAAGGTCCTGGTTTCTGTACTGATTGCAGGGGATAATTCAGTAATTTTTCCCGCAAGGGTATCATCGGGAAGGGTGTAGTTGGTTACAAGAACCTCCTGTCCCAGCTCTATTTGAGAGATACTGTTTTCGGGCAGGTTTATATTCATATACATATTGCTGTAGTTCATAATTGTGGCAACAGGAGATCCTGAATTGAGGCGCGTACCATTGGTGTAATAAGGTAATTCAGTAATAACTCCGGAAAATGGAGCTCTAACATTCATTTTCTCTAACTGGATGCGTGCATTCTCGTAATTGTATTGTGCATTTGTTTTTGAGACCTCCGAGTTACGTAATTCACGAAGTGTAACCCCACCTTTTTCGTAAAGTGATTTCTGCTTCTCAAACTCTTGTTCCGAAATTTCAAGATTAAGCTTAATAGCATCCACACCAAGGTTATTAACATACTCTTCATTCTCGAACTTGATAATTGTTTGTCCTTTATTTACCCTGTCACCAAGTTTAAATGGACGGCCTGTTGCAGGATTAGTCTGAAGGTAATATTCACCTGTCATTTCGGAATTTAATATAACTTCAGAATTAGCCCTTACTGTTCCTGTTGTTGTTATAAATTGACGAATACTTTGAAGACGTATATCTTCTACTGAAACAGGAACTGCCAGATCAGCACTTTCTGTTTGAGTTTGCCGGTTACATGAAAATACTGTTGCTATAATTAACAGAAATGGCAGGATCTTAATAGTTTTCATCTTGTGATATTTTTTTCTAAATAATTAATCTTATTTGTATAACTCTTGGGGTAAAATTGACTGGTTGTTTTCGAAGTCGAATAAACTCTGGATTTTGAGATTTAAAAGTTCGATTTTATAATTTATAAGTGCCTGAGCTAGTGAAATTTTTCTCTCAGATAATTGCGTTTGGTATAAGTTCAAGTCCATACCTGTCAGATCTCCATTCTCATAACGTTCGAGGTTAATTTCATAAGTTAGTTCGGCATTATTGACACTTTGTTCAGCTATTTGTATCTGGTTTAATTGATTTTGGATATTTCTGAAGGCTTGACGTATACCTATAATGATTTGATTCTTTTCGTCAATGAAATTAAGATTTTGTATTTCGATTGCAGCTTCTTGTGCAGCTATCCGTGCCTTCTTTTCCCCCCAGTCGAAGAGAGGGATGTTGAAGTTTACAACAACAGAAGGGCTGTTGGTGGGTGCATCAAAAATTTGATCCAGGTTACTGTTATCACCTGAGATACCAAGTCTTAAATTAACATCACCCCGGAATTCATTGAGTGAACGCGTACGGATAAGGTCAAACTGACTGGATTCAATATCAATTTCACGTTGTCTTAATTCCATTCTGGAGCCAAGGCCCGATTCTATTGCTTTTTCCAGATCAACCTGTACCGGGTTAGCTGTTACGTTAGCTAATATTGAAAAGTCCTGGTACAAGTCCATCCCCAGATAAAGTTTTAGCTGGTCCTTTGCATTCTCGAAAGACACTTCAGCGTTCTGAAGTGAAGACTTTGATGTTGCCAGGTTTAATTCAGCCTGATACAGTTCCTCGCGCGCAGCAAGTCCGGCATCAACCTTATTGCGTATGATATTAAAACTGTTTTCCGTGTTTTTTAATTCTTCTCGAGCTATATTCAGATTCATCTGCGCCATGTAAACATTATAAAAGAACTGGGTAACATTACGTTCCAGGTTAAGTCGTTGCATGGCATAACTTATATTGGCATTTTCAAAATTCAATTCCAGTTCTTTTAGTTCCAGCTTTTGCCTGTTATAAGTGAATAAAGGTTGATTTATATTGAGGTAGAGGTTGTTATAAAACACCTTGCTTTGATTGTCAGTAACATCAGAATAACTATTTTGCCAGCCGAACTCATTGGTAAGCGAGATGGTTCCATCGGTAGGAAGAACGGGTTGGACAACACTGAATAATGCATTTGTCTGAAAGTTTTCGTTGGTGTACCATTCAGAGAATCGTTGATCGAATCGTCGCGTCCTGTTATATGCAACTGGTGTCACATCAAGTGAGAAACGGGATTTAAGTGCTGCCCGTTGAGCTTCAAGGGATTTTGAAAAACGCTGTAGGTTTAGCCTGGACCGTTGCAAATCAGGGCTTCCTGTTTCAGCAATTTGTAATGCTTTTTCAAGTGTCAGAATGTCCTGTGCTGCGATACCTCCGGAAATTAGCAGGGATACGGAAAGCAAAAGAATAAATTTTCGCATTTGGTTTAAAGTTTTAAAATAATACATATCCTGTGTATCTCAATTTTATAATTTTACAAGTCTCACTGCGTCGGCAAACACCAGTCTGCTGTCCGACCTGTTTGATAATTCTATTAGTGCTGTATCGGGTGAGAAATAAAATGAACCAAGATGATTCCAACCTTCATCGGCATTCTGTATTGACAAAGATTGTTCCTCGGCCCCATCATCACTATGAATAAAGAAATGGTATTCCCCGGTTTCCTCCTGGCCTCCTCTTCTTCCAAACCTTCGTGGTTTATACAGGTGATAATATAAGTCATAATATCCGGGTTCAGTAATGGGGACATGCCATTTTGCGAGCATAGAACCATCACCTGATTTTATGTAATGGGCAGAACGAATGTATTCACCAAAGAAATCAGAATTGGTGACAGCTGTCCAATTAAGAGGGGGCCTCCAATAATTTATTCCCGAGTATTTTTGAGTAATTTCGTCATCATTAATCAACCATTTTTCCAGAAGACTCATATTACTTGCGTAGTTTATTTGAAATTCCGGATCTTCATTATCAATAATTATTTCGCCGGGAAGTTGCAGGCTTACCGGAATATCTGAAACAACTTCACCTTCAAAAGGAACTGCCCGGGGATCTTCAATTATGTTTGGAAACCCATTCATAATTACCTGTGGGATGTTTTTAGAAGTCATTGTATTTATTAATAACATTCTTGGATCGACATCCAGCATATAGCTAAGATCCTTTGTTTGATTCGGTTCGAGGTAGACCAGTTTATTAATCATGTCTGCTGCCCCGGGGCCTCTTCCAAATCCTCTGCCGGGCCCTCCACCTCCACCTAACCGGAATGTCAGCTTAACAATACCTTCTGTTTCAGTAAAGTTGGTAACCTTTAGTGATACCTTTGTTCTCATCCGTTCACCCGACTTTACCTTTACAGCTTGTACTGGTGAGAATACATACCCTGGCAGAGCTTTCGCTTTAAACCACCTATCCATCAAGGGAGAAAGTTCTATCCCAAATCTTTCATTTATTTGTTCATCAAATTGTTCGAATCTTATATTCTTAAAACGGTATTCACGAAGTAACTCCCGTAAGAATTCTTCAAAAACATCTTGTCCTGCCTGCCATTGAACCATAGAAAACAAAACTTCACCTTTAAGTTTAATTACATTGTTCAATTTGCTTTTTTGAAGCGGATCTGCCACAATTTCCTCGAAGGTGCTGTCCTGTAAAGCTATATTGGCTTTTTCATCACCGCTTAGTCCTTGCGTGTTCTGCATGAACATTCCCCGCATTTCGATCGTCTGGCTTTTTAAATATGCTTCAAAGATTCTATTGGTAATCGGCCATTCTTCCGATTGTATATTATTCTGGAAACTATATAACATAGGGAAAATAAAGTAGGGGTTGTCTTTTTCCTCAATATTAACGTTACCTCTGCTCATCTGGAAGTTGGATATTTTTTCTCTGGCAAACATGCCCATAAATTCCTGAAGCATTCTAATTTCGATATCTTTTTCAGTCATGTTTTGATTTCCCCGTCGGCCCCAACGCTCCATTCTTTTCTTCGATCCTTCAAAGTCAGCCTCTCTTATCAGATATCCTTTTTCGGGTATAAGTATTTGTTCAGGTTGAACAGATTCCTGCCTGCTGGTCCATAATCGCTCATAAGTTTTAAATTGGGCCGGGACTTCGACCAGAAATAACCGATCGAAAGCATATTCAAGTTTATAATTTCTTTCAAGATCATTCAAACGCTCTGTTACCAGCGAAATAATGGTATCATTTGTTTCGGGAAATTTATCAGAATAGAAGTCATGGTTCCTAATGAGCCAAATACCAAGTTCAAGGCTGTCACTCCGGATACTTTTCTTTTCATAATCACCGATTGCAAGTGATATTTGGGTTAATGGTACATTGCTTCTGAATGTAAATCTGCCGGGAGCAGTCTCTGTAATTTCTCCTTGTGAGACAGCTTGTAATCCGGGCTTTGTCTGAACTTCGAGTTTAAAATCTATAAACTCAGTTTGCGCCCACATAACACTGGAAGTGCTATATGTAACTCCTGCTTTCGGATACCAATTGGATTCAGGCGTTAGTAATACATATTCGGGAGTTAAAAATGCATATCGCTTATCAACATTAATGATAAACTTGCCATATTTTTCTAAGCGTTCTTGCTCTGATACATCTAAATAGCTGAGTGTTTCATCTATGATGCCTGAATATAAGAATTCTATTTCAGCTTCTCCTGCCGGCGGTGAGTTGACATTTTCCTCCAATATAATTAAATGGCTTTCTCTTTTAAAAGGCAGACTGGTCCCATCCAGTTTTATGTCATTCACTTTTAATCCATTGTTTAAACTAAAGATGAGTCTGTTTAATTCTTTAATTTGCTCATTTTTAATTTTCATCAACGATTTAGCTTGAAGTGAATTGCCTTCGTGAGTAATGGAAAGGTCATTAGAAAGGGTAGTGGGAACTAATTGCTCAACATATTTATTATTTAAAAGAATGGCTTCAGTTTTATAATTCTCAGTTGCTTTAAAATTGGAAATATGTTGAAACCCGAGATAACTTCCTGCTAAAAAGAAAACAACAGCAAGTACAAGAGAAAATAAAGTCATTGATTCTGACTGAGGAAGCCTTTTTAGAAGATAGATAGTCAGGAAGATGAAACTTATTCCCAACGAAAGGTATATTCCCCTATGTATCAGTACCCGCTCGATATTACCCATCCCAACAATTTCTGAAATAAGCATCGGTATATTGAAAGCCATGTAATCAAATATGTAATAATATTTATCTTCCAGAAGGAAAAGAGAAATGCCTATGTAGCCTAAAATTAAAACAAAAGTAATGGCCTGATTCCGGATAATGCTCATTAACATGAATGACAGGCCCATAATGAAGATGAGTGTAGGGACACTGATGAGTAACAGGTACAATACATATGACTCCCAGTTTACACTTGTGTCTTGTGCCAGCAGGTTAAAAATAAGTGCCATAGCTACTACGGCAATGTTCAGAACCAAAAATACCTGAAGATTACCCCATGTTTTACCAATAACATATTCGCCATTGGTCATTGATCGCATATATATAACCTCGGTTGTATCCAGTTTTTTGTCTCGTTTTAAAAAATCGGAAGCTAGGAATACTGCAATGATTGCCTGTGCGACATTCAGAATCAGTAAATTAAAGTATGGAATAGCTGCAGGTATACTTCTGATTGCCCATCCCTGATCACCTCCACCTTCTATTATCATTCCAAAATTCATGGCAAAAAGTACTAACATGGATAGTACTCCAAAGATGCGGAAGAACCAGCTCCTTAAAAGGGTTTTACGTTCGTATTTGGCAATTGAGAAGATATTATGCAATGAAATCATTTTACAGCCTTTTTAGATTTATGAGTTTGACCACTGATTTAGATTGTTCTCCATGAAATGTACGTAAGCATGTTCGAGATTGGGTTCTATTTGTTTTCCATAATATCCGTTAATTTCGGAAGCAACAACTTGTACTTCCCAACCTCCTTCCACCGGGATTGTAGAAATTACCGGATATTTTTCATTAATCTCCATGAATTCGGTTTGTGTTGCATTTATTAACCAAACATTACCTTTGGCTTTTTCTACAAGCTGTTCAGGAGATCCTACAAATGCCAGCTCTCCTTTATTAAGTAATGCCATATTATTACAGGTGCTGGAGATGTCACCTACAATATGTGTGGATAATATGATTATTACATCTTTGGTACTAATATTTGCTAACAAATTACGAAAACGTATGCGTTCTTCCGGGTCGAGGCCGGTAGTTGGTTCATCAACAATAATAACTTTAGGGTCATT
>DASRQG010000239.1:0-5183 GCA_035645995.1 Mariniphaga sp.
GAAAGCAAACAGGTGGTTATTTTCTGTTACGCGACCATTCCCTTTCGAAAATCTTCCCGTTAGGAAGCACGGCGCCCTACGTTGCCCGGACTTTCCTCCCCCGGATAAAACCGGGAGCGATAAAGCAGCCTGCCGTCTGCAAAAATAATACTTTTATATTCAGTATTATAAGATCATTGTTAAAGTTTTGAAAAGTTTTATTTTTTAAGAATCACCATGGTAGCACCAAACCCATATTCCTTAAATGAAGCATCCTGAAAAGCATATTTAGGAAATTTTGAACGCAATAAGCGGGCAACTTCCTGTTTTAATACTCCCTGCCCTACACCATGTATAAAAACTATTCGCTTAGTCTTTGATTGAATGGCTGCCCGCATTTCCTGTTCAACTTTTTCAAGTTGAAAATCAAGTATTTCCTTATTACTTAAATCACCTGTTTCCTCCACAAGCTCCCCTATATGCAAATCTACTTCTATTATTTCATGTTGATTTGCTTTTATTTTTACTTTTTTAGGTTCTGCTTTCTCCTTTGCCTTCACTACCTTTTTTAAATCATCCTGCGTTAGCTTATCAATTTCCGCACTCAAAATGTTCCGGGTTATCTGCAGTATCAAGGCATTTTCAGAAAATAATGAATTTGGCTGAAAGCTCTTCTCTTTATAAAATTTTACCGGATTTATTTTAAACTTCTTCTCGATCATCGGGTAAGTTTGAGAATCATCCTGACGAAAGTAAATTAACTGAAAAAAATATTCAGGCAAGTCATTCAATTCATCCTGACCTGTCACTTCAAGCACTAACCTTGTATTTGGCTTTAAATTACCGGTTTTAATAGTGATATATCGAGTATCTGTATAGTGTGCATATCTGTATAGAATGTCAAAATTACTATCATTTACAAGGTAAAAGCGTATATCACCCCCAACCGGATTCTTAGCATTTTCAGGTACGATACAAAAATAAAAATCAGGCTTATCCTTTCCCCTTAAGATTGTTCCTTCCTCCTGTTCTTTTACCTTCGGCTGAGGCTTAGTTACCACTCCAGTTTTCTCCCTTACAGAATCACTTCTGTTAAGGCCTGGATCGTCAACATTTATCAGCATTGATACAGGATATGGAACTTCAAAACCATCTTCATTTTCAACATACACCATATTTTTCCCCATAAAGCCTGTAACGATCCCACCACCTACATCGTTGAGAAACTTTACCCTGTCACCTATTTTAATCATGTTTAATTTATTTTTTTGCAAAAGTACTATTTTTTTATGCAACCATTTTTTGAATTACATTTGCAGTTGTTTAAAAAATAAGCGTTTTGACCGAATACAGTAACATTAAAATAAGCGAATATAGTTATCTACTTCCCGACCATCGGATTGCCAAATATCCACTGCCGGAACGCGACAGTTCAAAACTATTAATATGGAAACAGGGAAAAATAGCTGAAGATACATTCAGATACATTGCAGGTCATATACCTCAAGGCTCAAAGCTGATTTTCAATAATACCCGTGTTATACATGCCCGCATGTTTTTCAGAAAAGAATCCGGAGCAAAAATAGAAGTATTTTGCCTTGAGCCGATAGAGCCGGCCGACCACCAGCTATCATTTCAGCAGGCCCATCGTGTTGTATGGAGATGTATGGTGGGTAATGCAAAACGCTGGAAAAATGAAACACTTTCACGCACCATTCTGGCAGGATCACAATCTGTTTTGCTTGAAGTAAAAAAAATCACAAAAGAAAAAAACACATTTCTAATAGAATTCACCTGGACAGCCAAAGTCTCGTTTGCAGAACTTATAGAAGCAGCAGGAACTCTTCCTATTCCACCTTACTTAAATCGCGAACCAGTGCCTGCAGACGAGGATACTTATCAAACCATTTTTGCTAAAAATGATGGTTCAGTTGCAGCACCTACGGCAGGTTTACATTTTACAGATGCTGTGTTGTCTGATTTAAAACATAGAAACATTACTACCGGAGAAGTTACCCTTCATGTAGGAGCAGGTACTTTCACCCCTGTCAAATCTGAGACTATTGCCGGCCACACAATGCATCACGAAACAATTGTTGTATCCCGAAACTTAATTGAAGAATTAATTACTTCGAACCAAAGGATAATTGCAGTAGGAACTACATCAGTACGCTCCCTGGAGAGTTTATTTTGGCTCGGACAAAAGATAAATAATCCTGCCTTAGTAACAAATCATTTAGAAGTAAAACAATGGGAACCATATAAAGTTACCTCTCAATACAACAAACAGAAAGCGCTTCAAAATATTATTGATTATCTCAATACCAACAATCTTGATACACTACACTTCTCAACTCAGATAATTATTGTTCCGGGTTATAATTTTAAAATTACAGAAGGCATCATAACAAATTTTCATCAGCCACAAAGCACCCTCATCTTGCTCATCAGTGCATTCCTTGGCTCCGGGTGGAAAAAGGTTTATGATTATGCACTGGAAAACAACTTCAGGTTCCTGAGTTATGGTGACAGTAATCTTTACCTAAAATAAAAGAATATTGAAGTTGGTTTGAAGACTTACTTTCCCTAATTTTCTTCACCTGCAACAGCAGTGATCTTTTTCAGTAGCAATTGACGATTGATAGGTTTCGTAATATAATCAGAAAAAGATTTTCTCAGTCGTTCAATATCGGAAGGTAAAGCATATGCAGTTTGTGCAATAACCGGCAGCTTCGGCTTAAAGCGTCTGATTTCCTGTAAGGCTTCATACCCATTCATCTCCGGCATTTTTATATCCATCAGAACCAGGTCAATATCGTCAAATTCACGTACCATATCAACTGCTTCACGTCCATTCACTGCACGCATCAACCTAAAGTTGTTTGGCGATAAAATCTGATCAAGAAGGAACCAGTTCAAATCTTCATCTTCTGCAACTAAAATAAAACGTTCTCTAGACTCCATTCTATAATTTCCAGTTTCTGTGTTTTTAATTTCATTCTTTGTGGTAGGCGTAATCACAGGAATAGTAACTGCAAATCTAGCTCCTTTTCCTGGTTCTGAGACCAACTCAACTGTTCCCTTCATCATATTAGTATATGCTTTAACGATTGCCAGCCCCAATCCCGATCCGCCATGCATAAGCCGTCCATTTTCTATTTGACGAAATCGTTCAAAAATAATCTTATGATCATCAGCATCAATGCCAATCCCTGTATCATTCACATAAAATGTAAGATTAGAAGCATCTTTCATAAAACAACCAAACGACACCATTCCCTGAGGAGTAAATTTTATGGCATTACTTATCAGATTAATCAATATCTGCTTTAATTTCAGCTCATCGGTTGAGATAAGGGTTGGGACTTCTTCCGGCAATGAATCTAATTTCAAAACAAGATCTCTGTCTGCCGGTATTGAAAACTCCATTGTGTTGAATAATTCGTTAAGCAGATGGCGTGGACTAACATATACAGGTTTTAATTCAACCTGTCCGGAGTCGATTTGGGATATTTCTATAATATCATTTATGATATCCAATAAATAATCACCACTATTCCTGATGATCTGAATGTAATGATTTCGTTGTGAAGGTGTAAGGTTTTCAACCTCCAGTAAATCCGCAAAGCCCATGATAGCATTCATAGGTGTCCTGATTTCGTGTGACAGATTGGCCAAAAAAGATGATTTTAACCTGTCGCTCTCTTCAGCTTTCTCTTTCGCTTTCTTTAACTCACTGTTTTGAGCTTTGTATCTACGCGCCAGCATTGAATACTTCTTGACATGATTATGCAGCTGTATTTGCTTACCCATTAAATTCTTATTAAATCTGCTTTCTGCTTCATATAATTCCTGAATAGCAAATTTATTACGCATATTACGCTGTTGTCCTTCCATTAACAGGCCAAGCAATATTGTTCCCGGCGCAAGTATTAACATTACCGGCACTGCTATAATAGCCAATGTTGGGTATATACGTTCTGCTGGTAAAAGATACGTTGCGCCCAACATTGCAACATGAACCACAATTCCCAGGTAAAGTAGTTCTACCAATAAATTATTCTTAAGCTGTATCTTCCTGAATATTCCCCATACAATACCTAAACTGCCTGATATCAAAATAATGAATACTCCCATCCACATGCCATCACCTCCCATAATAAATCTTACCACAGATACCAAAGCCATGGCAATGATTGTGGGAATTGCGCCAAAAAATATACCTGAAACAGCCAACATAACAGTCCTTGTATCAAAGACCAACCCAGGCATAAATTCCATTCTGGTGAACATAAGCATAAGCCCAATGCCACCTAATATAACTCCTGTAAATATTTTGGATAAGATCCCTCTGTCCTTATCATTACGGAGCCAAAAATTTTCATACAGCATAGCAAAAGCCAGTAATACAGCAATATTCTGCACCAGCCCAATGACTATTGATATTCTCACGTTCACTCGATAGTTCCTCTCTAATAACGCATGCAATATACGGTTTTTCTAACTTTTACAGAAAGAAATTAAAGATTACTCGATTAAACTTTTAATTCATGGTTTTACACCTGCAACTTTTTACAAAAACTGCCATTCTTTTATTCGAAATTTTCTCCTGCCAATATCTTAACTTATCGATCTGGAGCCTCTTTATTTGCGGTTGAAAATTTCAATTACAAAAGTAATAATATTAACTTTTGGCAATAAATGATTAGCCGTAAAAACATATAGCATGGGCAGTTGTAGTTCTAAAGAATCCAAATCGTTATTAACATTTATGGAGTGCGCTATGCATTAAAAATCTTTTGTTAAATTCACACTAAATTTGCATATTTACCTTTTACAAAATATTTATTCTCATGAACATATTGAGCCATCTTCAACCACAACCATTATTTACCTGGTTCGAAAGGATCTGTCAGGTACCACGGCCATCAAAAAAAGAAGAAAAAATCAGAGCATTTTTATTGGAATTTGCACGTCAACATAATTTAACGGCAAAAACCGACGAAGCAGGAAATGTCTTAATTTCAAAACCTGCAACTCCAGGTAAAGAAAAGGTCCCTACTGTTATCCTGCAAACCCATATGGATATGGTGTGCGAAAAAAATAGCGATAAAATATTTGATTTCGACAATGATCCCATTGAGCCGGTTATAAAGGAAGGATGGATAAAAGCCAACGGCACAACACTGGGTGCCGATTGTGGT
>DASRQG010000240.1:0-3416 GCA_035645995.1 Mariniphaga sp.
GATGATATCCCTGAAAGAGGGATTAATTATGTTACCAGCGTGAATGGTAAAATGTCGGAGGAGCAGGAGAAAAAAGCTGTTGCGGGATATTACGCCTCGGTTTCTTTTATGGATGCCCAGGTTGGTAAAATTTTACAAACGCTTAAAGAGGAGGGGTTGGAGGATAATACTATTGTTATTTTTACCTCTGACCATGGATTTCACCTGGGAGAGCATCGATTCTGGATGAAAGTCAGCCTCCATGAAGAGTCTGTCCGTGTGCCTCTGATCGTTAAAGTCCCCGGTAAACAACCCGGCATCTGTCATTCTTTTGCTGAGTTAATTGATCTTTACCCGACTGTTGCAGAACTGGCAGGATTAAAGTTTTCACCACATTTACAGGGGGAAAGCCTGGTTCGTACTCTTGATGACCCTTCAGCTGAAGTAAGAGATTTTGCTTTTTCGATTTCAGTGCGGAACAATAATAAATCCTTTCTGATAAGAAACAACAAATGGGCATACATTCAATATGATGAGGATGCTTCTTCCGGTATGGAACTTTTCGATATGGAATATGATCCTAAGCAATATAATAATCTGGCTTACCATCCAAAGTATCAGGATGTAGTGGCAGATCTTCAAAGTCATTTAAAAAAGAAACTTGAAGAAGTACGTGATAATGATCTTGGTATAGATTATGAATCGAACTAAGACAAAATCATTAATTATGGCAACCTTTTTACGATCATTCCTTTGTGGTGCAGTTGCATTTTTAATTACCGGTTTAAATTCTCGTGGACAGTCAGCAAATGAGAAACTTAATGTACTATTTATTATTTCTGATGATCTGACTACTACAGCACTTTCAAGTTATGAGAATACACTTTGTAAAACACCTAATATAGATAAACTTGCTTCAGAAGGAATGAGGTATACCAGAGCTTATTGTCAGTATCCTGTATGCGGCCCTTCTCGTGCCTCATTGATGTTTGGTTATTACCCTTCTGCAACTCAAACTTATGGTTATACAAGCGGGAGAGAAAATGTCGGTCAAAGGAAATCATGGGCTGAACTGTTTAAAGATAATGGTTATTATACTGCACGCGTCAGTAAAATTTTTCATATGGGATCAGTTGATATTATGAAGGGCTTGAACGGTCAGGATGATGAACATTCTTGGATCGAACGTCATAATAGCTCAGCTCCGGAAGTCCACGCTCTTGGTGAAGCTGAACTGGTACAGAAAAATCCATATGGATTAAGGCCCGTTTTGAGTGATACAGCCATGAATGGAGGAAATTTAATGAATATTGTAAAGGCTGAGGACGGGCAGGTTCATAGCGATATAAAAACTGCTGATAAAGCAATTGAGCTCTTGAAAATGCATAAGGATAAACCATTTTTTTTATCCGTTGGATTTTTTCGTCCTCATGTACCATTTGTAGCTCCTAAACAATATTTCAATTTATTTCCTCACGAACAAATTGTTTTACCACCTAAAGTAATGAATGATTGGGATGATATTCCAAAGAGAGGTATTAATTATGTTACCAGTGTGAATGGTCAGATGAGCGAAGAGCAGGAAAAAAAAGCTGTCGCTGCTTATTATGCATGTGTAGCCTTAGTGGATGACCAGGTTGGAAAACTATTAAATGCCTTGGATGAAGAAGGGTTGGCTGATAATACGATCGTTATCTTTACTTCCGATCATGGCTTTCATCTTGGTGAACATCGATTCTGGATGAAAGTAGGGCTTCATGAAGAATCTGTAAGAGTTCCTCTGATTATTAAAGTTCCAGGCAAACAACCCGGTATTTGTAATTCTTTGGCAGAATTAGTTGATTTATATCCAACGGTGGCTGAAGTTGCAGGAATTAAATCTTCTGAATATTTACAAGGTAAAAGTATTGTGAATACATTGGATAATCCTGATGCATATATCAGAGATTTTGCTTTTTCTATGCACAGGGTGGATGGAAAATTTTCTTATCTCATTCGTACCGATCAATGGGCATATATGCATTATGAAGAACCTGATGGTTTTGAAATGGAATTATACGACATGGATCATGATCCCTTACAATTTAATAATCTGGCTCATCATCCGAAGTATCAGCATATAGTGAATGAACTTCAGCAAAAATTAGATGAGAAACTTAAGGAAGTGAGACAAAATGATTTAAAAATCACTTATAATTGAACAAATACGAATCAATAAGAGCTGTTATGAAGAACCTAATATCATTTCCTTATGCTGGAATTATTACATTGGCCCTTGGGGTTGGTGCTGTGAATAGTACATCTGCCCAGTCAAATGAGCTCCCCAACATTCTGATTATTGTTCCTGATGATTTGGGATGGAACGATGTTGGATATCATGGTTCAGATATTAAAACTCCAAACCTTGATAAACTTGCAGAATCCGGACTTCGATTCGATCAGCATTACGTGATGCCAACCTGCACACCAACTCGTGTGAGCTTGCTGACAGGCAAATATCCCAGTCGGTATGGAATTGTCGGACCCGATTATGGTGAAGTGATTGATATGGGTGATCCCACTTTAGCTTCCATACTTAAAGAGAATGGATATTTTACTGCCATTGCAGGAAAATGGCATCTTGGATCCCCTCCTTATACACCTTTAAAGTATGGATTTGATTCATCCTATGGATACTTTGATGGTCAGATTGATCCTTATACGCATGAATATAAGACAGAAACTAAATTGACGGAACGAAGATCGTGGCACAGAAATGATACTTACCTGGAAGAAGAGGGGCATGTAACGGACTTGCTGACTACAGAAGCAATCCGTATTATAGAAGAGGCCAATGAAAAACCTTTTTTTCTGTATCTTACCCATCATGTGCCTCATTATCCTCTGGATGAGCCTGATGAATGGCTTTCAGTTTACGATGATAAAGAAATGTTCCCTTCCCGTAGGTTATTTTCAGCAAGTGTTACTCATTTTGATCATGCAATTGGTGAAGTTATCGCTGCCCTGGAACGTGCTGGTAAACGTGAAAATACACTTATTCTGTTTACTAGTGATAACGGAGGTCAATACCAATGGCATAGCACTACCGATTATAGAGGAAAGTATGCCAATAAACCTCATGATGTATTAGGAAATAATTACCCCTTACGTGGATGGAAAACAGAATTGTATGAAGGTGGAATCAGAGTACCTGCTTTTGTTAATTGGCCGGGAACTATATCTTCTGGTGTTGTTAAAGAGCCGGTTCATGTTTCCGACTGGTTGCCTACATTGTGTAATTTAATTGGCCGCCCCCAAATTTTGGAGTCATTAAAGCTTGATGGTATCAATATTTTACCGCTAATAAATGGAGAGCAGCAAGAGATGCAGGAACGGGCGTTTTATTGGAAAATAGCTCAAACAGATGCAGTGAGAAAAGGCGATATGAAGTTGTTGGT
>DASRQG010000241.1:0-4812 GCA_035645995.1 Mariniphaga sp.
ATGCTTTATAATAACAGCCGATATATTGTAATACATGCTCATTATCGTAACCGGGAAGCTTATTTGAGTGGTCACATACCTGGTGCGATTGATATGGACACCTTGGCATTGGAAGCACCTGAAACGTGGAACAGGCGGGATCCGGAAGAATTAAAAAAAGCATTTGAATGTCACGGAATTACAGCTGATACTACAGTAATAGTTTATGGGAAGCATATGTTTCCTGATAATGATGATCCATTTCCTGGAAGTGCTGCTGGTGATATCGGTGCAATCAGATGCGCTTTTATTATGTTGTATGCCGGAGTTAAAGATGTCAGAGTTTTAAATGGAAGTTTTCAGTCGTGGGTGGATGAAGGATATGAGATTTCAACTGATGATGTTAAAAAAACTCCTGTAATTGATTTTGGAGTAAAGATTCCTGCGAATCCTTCATTCGCAGTTGATACTCCTGAAGCAAAAGAAATGATAGCTTCAGAGCAAAGTGAACTTGTTTGTGTAAGGAGTCGTGAAGAATTTTTAGGCAAAGTAAGTGGCTATAATTACATTGATAAGAAGGGGCGCATTCCTGGAGCTGTATTTGCCGATTGTGGCAGTGATGCTTATCATATGGAAAATTATCGGAATATTGACCATACAACACGTGAATATAATGAAATTGCCTACATATGGAAACAAAATGGTATAACAGCTGATAAGCATCTCGCATTTTATTGTGGTACCGGTTGGCGCGGAAGTGAAGCTTGGTTTAATGCTTGGTTAATGGGGTGGCCTAAAGTATCGGTTTATGATGGAGGCTGGTATGAATGGAGCAATGATCCTGACAATCCTTATGAAACAGGTATTCCCACCAAAGAAATAAATAAAATTTCAGAGTATAAATAATAAAATTGAGATTAATATCAATTTTGTATGGAACAACAATTACAAATATCATCACTGGCTACTGATACACTTTCAGGACTTTCAGCTTCCCCAAAATACCTGTTGTCAAAATATTTTTATGACGATTTAGGCAGTGTAATTTTTCAGGAAATAATGAAGATGCCTGAATACTATCTGACGAGTTGTGAGGAGGAAATTTTTTTAAATCAAAAAGAAGATTTATGCAGTTTATTTTCTGGTGGAAGTAGTTCATTTAACCTTATAGAACTTGGATCCGGTGATGCATTGAAAACAAAAATCTTGCTGCACCATTTAAACAACAATAATTTAAAATTTAGATACATACCGATTGATATTAGCCAGAAGATGAATGAACAATTAAAAAATACGTTAAAGAATGAACTTCCAAAAGTTGAAGTGTATCCACATACGGGTGATTATGTTCAGCAACTTCAAAATTTGAATGGTTTTGCCCAAGGCCGTAAAGTCATACTTTTTCTGGGATCTAATATTGGAAATTTTTCGGAAGATGAAACAAATTGGTTTTTGGGCCAATTAAATGCATCCATGATTAAGGGGGATAAGCTGGTAATTGGTTTTGATCTGAAAAAATCTCCTGAAGTTATTATGAATGCATATAGCGATCCTCACGGACACACCCGCAGGTTTAATTTAAATTTGCTGATACGGCTCAATCGTGAACTTGGTGCAGATTTTAATACAACTTATTTTGAACACCATACTGAATACAATCCGTTATCGGGGGAAGTGAAAAGTTACCTGATCTCAACTTTATTTCAAAAAGTGAATATTAATTCCCTAAACCAGACTTTTTATATTGATAAATGGGAACCAATATTTGTTGAACGGTCACAGAAATATGATAATGAAAAAATAAACGACCTTGCTATAAGTCATGGTTTCAGGATGTTGAAAGGTTTTTATGATAGCAAGGGATATTTTGTTGATGTATTATGGGAGAAAATCTGAACAATTTCAGGTCTTAACTTATAAATAGAAGTATATGAAAGCAATCTGGAACGGACAAATAATTGCAGAGAGTACAGATACCCTTAAAGTTGAAGGAAATCATTATTTTCCGCCTCAGGCAGTAAAACATGAATTTTTAAAAGCAAGTGATAAACATACTACTTGTCCATGGAAAGGAATAGCGTCCTATTATAATATTGAAGTTAATGGGCAAACTAACAAAGATGCTGCCTGGTTCTATCCGGATCCTAAGCCCGCTGTTGCTGAAATAAAAAACTATATTGCATTTTGGAAGGGAGTAGAAGTTATAAATGAATAATCTATTAAAGATGGAAAAGTGGAAATTGTTAACAATTCCGTTCGATAGCGAAAAACATCATGTTTTACAGCTTCAACATTTGGCAGTTCAATACATTGCTCTTACAGGCAGATATCTTATCCCTCCTGGCAATGATGAAACAAATATAGCCATGCAATATCTTCCCGAACAGGAATTACTGATTGGTAAACAACATCCTGATGGCTGGCTGGTAAGCCTGCAATTAAGAAAACTTATTCTGCAAATAAGGGATGATAACATGACTGTAAAAAGTGAAATTGACCTTGAAGGACAATCTTTCCCTGAAGCACTTATTGAGTTTAAAAAAGAATTACACAGTGTAACAGGGGCTGATGTTTCGCTTATTCGAACAGAACAACCATATGAGTTGCCTGAAATATCAGATGATGAAGGACTTTTTTTTAATAAAGGTTCTCAGGATGCAGTATTTGCCAATATAAAATACAGAAACAATGCAAACCTTGTGTTGAATGAAGTAAGGGCAGGATATACCGAAACGAGTCCACTTTTAGTATGGCCAAATCATTTTGATACCGGATTTTCTTTCCCTGTTGAGCATAGCCAGGAAGGCAAGACAACAAAAACAATCGGAGTAGGATGGGCAATCCCTGATAAGGTTATAGATGAGCCATACTACTATATCAGTCTTCATTCTGACGGAGAGGTTGAAAAACAACCTGACCCTGAGGATTTGCCTTATGGAGAGTGGATGATGCCTGAGTGGAATGGAGCAGTGCTGAGACATTCTGATATAATTGCTGAAACTGATTCGGAGAAGCAAAAGTTAAAGGTGAAACGGTTCCTTGAAACTGGAGTGAAGCTTATGGTTGAACATTTTAAAATTTCACATTAAGAGCAAGTTTCAAATGTTTATCTTTTACTTTCATTAGCAACCATGCTTGAGCTCATTGTAATCAGTCTGGCTGCATTTTTGACGGCTTTATTGACTTTCTTTTCGGGATTTGGATTGGGTACAGTACTAATGCCTGTCTTTGCCTTATTTTTTCCGGTTGATGTGGCTATTGCTTTGACAGGAGTAGTGCATCTATCGAATAATCTGTTCAAAATGGCTTTGGTAGGAAAAATGGCTAATAGAAAAGTATTGATTCGGTTTGGTATTCCAGCTGTATTGGCATCTTTTGCAGGAGCCTGGGTTTTAGTTCAAGTATCGGATTTACCAATGATTACCCGTTATACGTTATGGGGGAAAGTATTTGAAATTACACCTCTGAAATTAATAATTGCTGTATTGTTGTTATTTTTTTCAGTATTTGAAGTGTTACCTCATACGCAACGAAAACAAAAAGGAAAAAACAGATTAATTCTGGGTGGAACTTTAAGTGGATTTTTTGGAGGATTAGCAGGGATTCAGGGAGCATTGAGAAGTGCCTTTTTAATTAAATCAGGCTTATCGAAGGAGTCTTATATTGCAACTGGTGTTATTATTGCTTCGTTTGTAGATATTACCCGTCTTTCAGTATATGCCACCCGATTTAAAGCCTCGGGGCTTGCAGAAAATGCAGCCTTGTTAATTTTTGTTATTCTTGCAGCAATTGGAGGAGCTATTACCGGAAGATTACTCTTACATAAAATTACTTTCCGTTTGATACAGATCTTGATAACCATAATGTTGGTGCTTATAGCGCTTGCTCTGGGAGTTGGATTGATTTGATTTGTAACACTTTAAATTTGATTATAATTTGAACATAAACTATAATTTGGTGTTTTTTTATTGCTTGATTTGCTGGATAATCAATTATTTAATTTATAAAATGAGCTAAAATAAAACGAATGAATCCAATTAAAAGAATATTCAAGACACATAAAACCCGAACATTTATTTTATTGCGAATAATTGTTGGTCTTGTTTTTTTATCAGAAGGAATTCAGAAATTTCTTTTTCCTGAAATAGTAGGAGAAGGTCGATTTGAAAAAATTGGATTCGATTATGCTACCTTCTTTGCATATTTTGTAGCTGTATTTGAGATTGTTTGCGGCACCTTAGTATTATTGGGGTTACTTACACGAATTGCAACTGTTCCGTTGCTCGTGATAATGCTGACAGCCATTGTAACCACAAAATTTCCAATCTTAATTAATGATGGATTCTGGTTTATGGCACATGCAGCAAGAACCGATTTTGCAATGACGTTGTTACTGGTTTTTTTACTGATATACGGGCCTGGTAAATTCTCGCTTGATAATTTGTTTTATAGAGAAAAGATATAATTGTACTTGCTTTATTCTTTAATATTTCTCATGCGTTCTACATAAATTTCATAATCAATTTCACCAAATAATACAAATCTAATCAGTTTTATATGATTAAGGGCAGGTGCTAATTCAATAATAGTCTGAAGAGCAATATCAGTTGCGGCTTCAAAGGGATAACCAAAAGCACCTGTTGAAATAGCCGGAAAAGCTACTGAATCAATTTCATTTTCTTCGCCCAGCAAAATAGCATTTCTGTAACAATCAGCGAGTAAAATGTTTTCAGGTTTATCCATTCCATAAACAGGACCAAGCGCATGTATTATATATTTATTCGGGAGGTTATAGGCTCCTGAAATAACTGCTTCCCCAGGCCTTATGGGTGC